>UQUJ01000004.1 GCA_900544195.1 uncultured Alistipes sp.
CCCTGAACATCAATATATTGCAAATTTAAAGTGATGCAGGTTATTTTTTACATTTTACTTAAATGTTTACTAAATTTGCGGCAACTATAGATAGTTACTAATAACAGGAATTATGCTCTCGTTTTTGATCAGCCTCGCGGCGCTTGTACTCGGGTACATTTTTTATGGGAAGTTCGTAGGGAAAGTCTTCGGGGCGGATCCGGCTCGTAGGACTCCGGCCATCACCAAGGCGGACGGGGTTGATTATATTCCCATGCCGGCCTGGAAGGTCTATATGATCCAGTTTCTGAACATCGCCGGGACAGGGCCTATCTTCGGTGCAATCATGGGAGCCAAGTTTGGGCCGTCGGCCTACCTGTGGGTTGTTCTGGGCTGCATTTTCGCCGGTGCGGTGCACGACTATATGACCGGAATGCTCTCCATCAGGAACGGGGGAGCCGGACTTCCGGATCTGGTCGGGGAATATCTCGGGAAAGGCACCAAGACTTTCATTCTGGCGTTCTCGATCATCGTGCTGATGCTTGTGGGGACGGTGTTCGTGTTCAGTCCGGCGCTGATTCTCGGGGACATCGCAGGGGACGGAGGCCGAGGATCGATCATGATCTGGGTCGGAGTGATATTCCTTTATTATCTTTTGGCCACGCTGATGCCGATTGACAAGATCATCGGACGGATTTATCCTATTTTTGCTTTCGCATTGATATTCATGGCTTTGGCTCTGATGGTCTGTCTGTTTCTCAAATGGCCTTCGCTTCCGGAGCTTTGGGACGGGCTCGGCAACCTTGGCGAGTCGAAGGGGCTTCTGAGCGGCCAGCCGATATTCCCATGCCTTTTCATCACCATCGCCTGTGGTGCTGTGAGTGGTTTCCACGCCACACAGAGCCCGATGATGGCGCGTTGTCTGACTGACGAGAGGCTTGGACGGCCAGTGTTTTACGGGGCGATGATCACGGAAGGGATTGTGGCCTTGATCTGGGCGACCGTTTCCTCGTGGTTCTTCTTTGACGGAGGCGCCGCTGAGGTCGGTGCCACCGTTTCCGCCGCCGCTCCGGATGTGGTTGTCAAGGTTTCCAAGGGCTGGCTTGGCATTTTGGGTGGCATTCTGGCCATCCTCGGTGTGGTCGCCGCGCCTATCACAAGCGGTGACACGGCGTTCAGGAGCGCGCGGCTGATCGTGGCGGACTTCCTGCATCTGAATCAGAAACCGATCGCCAACCGGCTTATGATCAGCATTCCACTGTTTTTGCTCGCGGGCGTGCTGCTTTGGTACAACATCGCTGATGAGAATGGGTTCAATGTCATCTGGAGGTATTTCGGATGGGCTAACCAGACGTTGGCCGTGTTTATGCTGTGGACCGCAACGGCCTATCTGGTGAAAAACAGGAAAGGCTTGACCTATCTGATCACGATGATTCCGGCGGCGTTCATGACGGCTGTCTGCACGACTTACATTTGTGTGGCGAAGATCGGCCTTGGGCTGCCTGACTCTTGGAATTGCGCGATCGGCCTCTCCACGTTTGTGGTCTCGCTGGTTGTGTTCTACGCTTTGTACTTCAGGCGCAAGAAGTAATGGCAGGAATGTCTTCCGTACCTTTGCACCCGGAAAATTCAAATTGTATCAATGAATATGAATAAATCAATTCTGTTATGATGACATCAAGGTTGTAGAACTTAGTGTCGTATGGCTTTCCATCTGTGGCAGTTGTTCGGAAATTCCGAACGGTTCAGGAGAAAAAGTATGTTTTTAGGTGTATAAGAATAGGAAGCCTCTAACCTGAATTTTGGTAACGTGCAAAATTCAGGTTAGAGGCTTCCTATTCATTGTCAGGACTGATTCCTATGTGGACGTATTCAGAATTAGGCTTATCGTCTTATTTATTTGAATCATTGCTTTGAGTGATTATTCTTGAAAAAAAAAGCGACAGCAGTACACTATACCAATATCGCAGTGTGGAACTCCAAACGATCCACGGCATTCAGGCTTTCTTTACAAGGATGGTTATATTCTTTGAATATTGCAATAATATCCTGCTATGAATATTTGAAAATGTCTGTATGTCAAGATGATAAGTAATAGTGTCGCTATTGGTGACTGCCAAGATAATCGGTGTAGAGGATTCCGTCGAGGTGGTCGCATTCGTGCTGGAAGATCACGGCGGTGAAGCCATTGATGCTCTCGGTTGTGTCACGTAGGGTCTTGATCGAGGTGTAGGCGATGTCGATGTCATGATATCGCTCGACATTCCCGCGCTTGTCAGGGATGCTGAGGCATCCTTCAGGTCCCACTTTCTTTTCGCCTCTGTGGCCGGTTATTCGAATGTTCGGATAGACTTCGAACGGTTCTCCATCCTTGTCGAATCTCTGCACAGCCACAATGCGTCGTGATATTCCCACCTGTGGACCTGCGATGCCAACCCCGTCCTCCCCAGGCGAGGTGACCGTCGCCACCATCTTGTCCGCCAGCATCTTATATTCATTGCTGCCGAGCTCCTCCGCGCTGATTTCAGAACACTTCGCCCGCAGCACCAGCGAGTCAGCCTTGTCATAAATCGTCAGCACCCGCATAGTCTCTCCCTTTCCGCAGATAAGATCCTTCTCGGCCTTTGACCAGTTTCCGCCATACTGGCACGCCACCGCCGCCACCATCAAGGCTGCGGCAAGAATATTCCGTTGTGTCCTCATATTCATCATTCTGTTTTCAGATTACATTTTTTCCGACTACTTGCTGTCGTTGCGCACTTTCCTGGCGTAGGTATTCGACAGGATGACAATCACGATGGTGATTATGATCAATAATGCCAAAGGGATCCAAAACAAAGTTGACCATGCCTCCGCCATCGGCATCAGACCAGTAGGCAAACAGATGGCCAGTTGTCCGTAGCCTGTGACCTTTCTCAGCCGCCCTATGTCATATCCAGCCTTATCCTCCTCGTCTGCGGTGTTGTAGCCGGCAATGAGGCTGTCACCCTTGCCACAGAGGATAAGGATGGAGAATGTGATGAGCACAAGGATTACAATTCCGACCATGATGTAGTTCGCCAAAAACATGTTGTGACCAATTCGTTATACCTGCGACAAAGATATTCATTATTATCGAACAAAAGCATTATCTTTACCTCAAAAGTGAATGAATATGACAAAGGAAGAGAAATATCTTGCGATTCTGCCTCGGATTCAGGCTCTTCTTGTCGGTGAAACTGACGAGATAGCGAGAATGTCGAATATAGCTGCGGCGCTTCATGGCGAGTTTGGTTTCTGGTGGACAGGCTTTTACCGTGTGGCGTCATCGGAGGAACTGGTGCTCGGCCCGTTCCAAGGGCCGGTGGCCTGCATGCGCTCCGCAGGGAAATCCGCGAGGAGCTGGAGACCGAGATCCATGTCGGCGAACTGATTGATACCATTGAATATGACTACCCTGATTTTCATCTTTCGATGAGGTGCTATGTCTGCGAAATCATCTCAGGCAATCTTCACCTCATCGAGCATGAGGCCGCCCGTTGGCTCACCGCCGATCAACTATATTCCGTCGCATGGCTTCCGGCAGACATCACTTTGATACCGAAGATCGTCCGATTACTTTAAAGCTTATCAAGGTGGCAGTAAGGACTTTTAATAATCACGCGTCCCTCGGTGTCTTTTGCCAGTCTGACTTTAGTGTGATTTGTGGTCTCAGAAACGCCATCCGAGTCCCAGCATCAGGTTGTTGGGATCGTGGAAGTCGTGCAGTTTGTAGCCTATGTGCAGGAAAAGATTCCGGTACAGGTCGGTTTTCAGAGCCAGGGTCTGGTAGAACCCTTTCAGTTCGTTGCCCTTGTAGATGAAGTTGCGTCCGAAACCGATGTTGACCGAAAAGATCGGCATGACAAACTCAGCCCTTGCAGACAGTCCTACACCAAGCTGCTCACCAAGAGGCGGGCGGAAGAACTTGATGTTTCCGTCATCACCTATTCCTGCTACATGCTCGCCGACATTGGCGCTCTCATCGTACTGGACATCGAGCGACAGTCCGGCTCTGAAAAACTTGTTGACCCTGTACAAAGGATTGATGTTCAAGCCAATGATTCCAAATTTTCCCTTGGCGATGTATGGCGTGTCGTTCCAGAACAGGCCTTTTACCCTGCCGGCTCCATAGAGGATGACATCGTAGGTCATTCTGGCGGAATGTCCGTTGTCATATTCATTCACGCGTCCGGCTTCTGTGCTGTGGAGCTGACGTTCCGGACCGAAATATCTAGCTGCCCCAAGTCTGATCCCGACCGTGTTGACACCGGCGTTGGGATAGCTGGTGTTCCCGTTCGAGAAATGTGTCAGGTCGAGTCCTCCCGAAACCGACCAATACTGCGACGGGTTCCATGTGAGAAGGAAACCGACATTGATGTAGGCGTTCACCCTTGAGCCGACCACAAGATTGCGCTCGTTGGGGAACTCGGGGTCAAAGTCTCCGTAAGGGTCGTAGGGATGCCAGCCGAAGGACAGACCGAAATTCCATTCGTAGTCCAACGAGAGTTTTGGAGACAATCGTGCGAGTGTGGCTCCCTGAAAGACATAGACCGCTACCGGGTCGCCGATCTCTTTTTTGTCGCAGAAGGTGTTCCATGCAAGTCCGATTCCTTGGTAGGCAGTCGGAAACATCCTGCCGTGGCGGCTGTCGGAAGGGAATGCGAATGAATATTGCAGGTGGGCCGAACCGCTCTTGTCCAATCTCTTGCCAAGCTCGTTCTCACCTCTGAAAAACCTGTGCGAAGGGAGGATGTAAGCCGGGCGGACATTCACACCGATCCTGTGGGTCACCTTAGAACTGTCCGCCGGATGCCCGGCCGCCGTCAGCGCGACGGCGAGCGCCACAACTGTAAGAATGGGTTTTATGAATATCCTTGCGTTCATCGCTTCTCAACATATAAGGTGTACACTCCGTTTGGGGACTTGCTGGAAAATTTTCCTTTGATCTCCACAATCTTGCCCGTGGCCTTGTTTCTGAGGAACATGTTGTAACAGGTAGAGTAGGTGTCAATGTTCCAAAGCATGCTATAGTACAGAGAAAATTTTCCGGTTGGAGGAAATTTCATTGTAATTTCTCTGTCATCCTCCATCGGGTATTCATTTGTGTCGTAACTATAGATGGCCGTGTCTTGCTTGCTGAAATAGAGTGCTTCATCGTTCAGTGCTCCGTCAGGTATAGGTACTCTGAAGCCTCCGCAGTAAAGCCCGAATCCGGAATCGTCCGAGAAAGTCACCTGTCTGGAGGCTCCGGCAAACGCTTTCATTTTGACGCGCAATGTGTCGGCACCTTCATTTTTGTAAGACATGGGCCCCCAACCTTTTTCGAACTCAGGGAAAGTCCTTGCCACCGGCTCATTCCACTCGATCCTTTCCAGTTCATAGCCGGAACTGCGAGGCTGCGTGACCGTCAAGGTGTCATATTCGAACGAAGAGGCGATGACAACTTCCACTTTGAGGTCTGAGTCAGAAAAGTTTGGCTGGAAGAACATTGTCAGTTCCCGTTCCGAGGACTTTTTGTAGTACATCGTGAATCCTGTCGCCGTTAGCTTCGTTTTGCCGTCAACGGTTTCCGGAGGCTTCGAACTGAAGTCCGGGGACCAATAGGTTTTGTCGTTGACACATACCGAATAGACGCGCCAATCGTCGGTCTTGAAACGCACTTTGGCAGAGTCTCCGTCCTCCGAGACAGCGATATTCCTGACCGATGGCCTGATCTGAGCGACAAAGGCGTCCGGATTGCATCCGCACACAAGCAAGGCAAGCTGGGCGACTGATGCAGTCAGCGCGATCCGTTGGAGAATAGTCTTCATCATCTATTCATGAAAAGCTGAAGCTCCTCGTAAAACCGTTGCGTCGGGAAGCCCATGACATTGTAGAACGATCCGTCCAGCCTTGTGATGCCGACATAGCCGATCCATTCCTGAATGCCATAGGCCCCGGCCTTGTCGAAAGGCTTGAAGTTGTCGATATAATAGTCTATCTCGCTGTCAGACAGATTTTTGAAATAGACATCCGATGTGACGGAGAAGGTCTTTCTCCTGTGGCGGTCACGGATGGTCACGGCTGTTATGACCTGATGCTCGCGGCCGGAAAGCAGCTTGAGCATCCTGACCGCATCCGCCCTGTCGTGGGGCTTGCCGAGGATCTCGGTTCCACAGAGCACCATCGTGTCGGATGTGACAAGGATCTCGTCCTCATCAAGTTCCCTGTGGAATCCCAACGACTTACCCTCCGACATCAATTCCGGGACTTTAATATGCGGTGTGTCAGAGGAATACCTCTCCACGAACGATGTGCCTGTGTCCACGGTGAAGTCGATGTCAAGACCCGAAAGCAACTCACGTCGGCGAGGTGAGTTTGAAGCCAGGATGATTCTCTTTCCGTGAGTGTCCATATTCAGAAAACATTTAGAATTTTTTCTTGTAGGCCAGCGCGTCGAAGACCCAGCGTCCCTGGGCTTTCATAGCTTTCTCCATGTACTCGCGCACGCAGGCCTTTCCGCCCGGGCGGTCTGAAATGATGTCCGCGGCTTCCTTTACCTCCTCTACAGCGTCGCTTGGGCAGACACCGATACCAGCTGCCCTTATCACCTCAATGTCCGGGATATCATCTCCGAAATACATTACCTCTCCTGGCTTTAGGCGATGTCTCCTGCAGAAGTCATCGAAGTCTTCTATCTTGTTTCTGGATCCGAGATAGATGTCCTCGGGATTGATTCCGTTGCTGCTGAACCTGGCCCTGATGCTTTGGGAACGTCCGCCGGTGATCACACCGACCGGAAAGCCGTTCAGACAGGCCATCCTGACAGCGAATCCGTCCTTCGCGTCGAAAGTCCTGTAAAGCTGACCTTCAAGATCCGCCAGGATGCCGCCGTCAGTCATCACGCCGTCAATGTCGAACGTGAATGCCTTGATGTCTTTGAGATCAGTCATTATGATTTGGCTCCGTTAGGGCCGAACTGAGGAAGGTCGCCGAGGTTGAACGTGCCGCCTTGCTGGGCCTGTCCTCCGCCAAGGTTGATGAGCCCGAACTGCGATTCATATTTCGTCACATTGTCCATCAACGCGTTGAGAAGCCTTTTGGCATGCTCCGGAGTCATCACGATGCGATTGCTGATGTCGGGTTTCGGCAGCCCTGGAAGGATTGTGGCGAAGTCGATGATGAATTCGCTGTGCGAGTGGGTGATGATGGCAAGGTTTGAATATGTGCCCTTTGCGACTTCCGGACGGATCTCCAGACTGATTTCTTTCTTTTCTTCCATGGTATGTGTGTATTTTTGAAGCAAATTTAGTGAAAATTGTGCTATATTTGTAAACTTTGTATATCATAAGCAGTAATATGAGCGAGAAAAAAGAGCTTTCCGCGAAATACAATCCGGCGGAAGTAGAGGACAAATGGTACGCCTGGTGGACCGAGCACAAGTGCTTCCACTCGGAACCGAATGAGAAAGAACCATATACGATAGTAATTCCGCCACCTAACGTGACGGGCATCCTTCACATGGGCCATGTGCTGAACAACACGCTGAATGACGTGCTGATCCGCAAGGCCAGGATGGACGGCAAGAACGCTTGTTGGGTGCCTGGCACAGACCATGCCTCCATAGCGACTGAAAGCAAAGTGGTCGCCAGGCTCAAGGGTATGGGAATATCCAAGGAAGACCTTACCCGTGAGGAGTTTATGAAATATGCGTGGGAGTGGAAGGAGGAACACGGAGGGATCATTCTCAACCAGCTCCGCAAGTTGGGAGCATCCTGCGACTGGGATCGCACAAGGTTCACTATGGAGCCAGAGCTCTCCGACGCCGTGATCGCCACATTCTGCTATTTCTACAAGAAAGGAATGATATATAGAGGAGTGCGTATGGTCAACTGGGATCCGGTCGCGCTGACAGCCATCAGTGACGACGAGGTCATCCATAGGGACACCAAGAGCCATTTCTATCACCTTAAATATTACATCTCCGATGGTAACGGCAATCCTACGGACAAGTATCTTGTGATTGCCACAACCCGTCCGGAGACGATCATGGCCGATGCCGCCATCTGTGTCAATCCGGCCGATGAGAGACATCATTGGCTGAAAGGCAAGAAAGTACTCATCCCGTTGATCAACAGGGAGATTCCAGTGATTGAGGACAGCTATGTCGAGATGGATTTCGGAACCGGATGTCTTAAGGTCACCCCGGCACACGACGCTCACGACTATGAGATAGGGCTCCGTCACAATCTTCCTGTCATGGACATCATAGATGATCACGGCCGCCTGAACGAGAAGGCCCGGATTCTGGTCGGAGAGGATCGTTTTGACGCCAGAAAGAAGATTGTCAAGATGTTGGAGGAATCCGGCAATCTTGTCAAGGTGGAGGAATACACCTCTCCTGTCGGGTATTCAGAAAGAACCAACGCCGTCATCGAGCCGAAGCTCTCGGCGCAGTGGTTCCTCAAGATGGAAGACCTTGCCGCAAAGGCTCTTGAGAGTGTCGAGTCTGGCAAGATCAAGCTGATCCCGGACAAGTACCGCAACACTTACCGTCACTGGATGGAGAACGCCCACGACTGGTGCATCTCCCGTCAACTTTGGTGGGGACAGAGGATTCCTGCTTACTATCTTCCTGACGGGCAGATAGTAGTCGAGGAGACTCCGGAGAAGGCTCTTGCGGCGGCCCGGAAGATCAATCCGGCGCTGACCGCCGCCGATCTCAAGCAGGACGATGATGTGCTCGACACTTGGTTCTCCAGCTGGCTCTGGCCGATCTCGGTTTTCGACCCGCGGAAGCCAGGCCATCCAGGCCATCAGCCAAACAAGGATCTTGCTTACTATTATCCTACAAATGACTTGGTTACAGGTCCGGACATCATCTTCTTCTGGGTCGCCAGAATGATCATGGCCGGTGACGAGTTCATGAACGACATTCCGTTCAGCAACGTTTACTTCACAGGAATCGTCCGCGACAAACTCGGCAGGAAGATGTCAAAGACTCTTGGCAACTCTCCTGACCCGCTTGACCTTATTGCCAAGTACGGTGCGGATGCCGTGAGGATCGGCATGCTTCTCTGCTCGTCAGCCGGCAACGACATATTCTATGATGAGTCGCAGGTTGAGCAGGGCAGGAATTTCTGCAACAAGATCTGGAACTCTTTCCGTCTTGTTCAAGGCTGGACAGTTGACGAAAAACTTCAGCAGAGTGATGTCAATCGGTTGGCAGTAATATGGTTCGAAAATAAATTGAACCAAACGATCCAGATCGTCGAGGACCATTATTCCAAGTTCAGGATCTCCGATGCACTGATGAGCATCTACAAACTCTTCTGGGATGAGTATTGCGCCTGGTACCTTGAGGCTGTAAAGCCTGCTTACGGTGAGAGCATCGACAAGGCGACGTATGGCGCCACGATAATATTCTTTGAGAAACTGTTGAAGATGATCCATCCTGTGATGCCGTTCATCACGGAGGAACTCTGGCAGTCCATGGCTGAGCGCAAGGAAGGGGAGACCATCATGTATCAGCCTACTCCCAAGGCAGGATCTGTAGATGAAAGAATCATCGAGGAATTCGGTATAGCCCAGGAGGCTGTGAACGGGATCCGTGGAATCCGTCAGCAGAAGAACATCTCTCCTAAGGAAGCTTTGGCCTTGAAGGTGAAGGGCGATTTTCCTATGAATATGCTTCCTGTGGTCACCAAGCTTGCCAACATCTCGTCGGTAGAGAGCGTGGCTGATTTCGGAGACGCTGCAGGAGTCTCTCTGCTTGTCCGCACGGTTGAGCTCTTTGTTCCGCTTGAGGGGCTTGTGGATGTAGAGGAAGAGATCAAAAAGATCGAGACTGAGCTTGAGCACCAGCGCGGATTCCTTGATTCCGTCAGGAAAAAACTGTCCAATGAGAGTTTTGTGGCTCATGCTCCTGAGAAAGTCGTGGCGCTTGAGCGCAAAAAGGAGGCTGACGCACTTTCAAAGATTGAAAGTTACGAAAAGACTCTTGCTGCATTGAAAAACAAATGATAAAACAGAATTGTTTTAGATATAAACATTTTTGTTATGGTATATTCTGAGACATCTTTCCCTGTCAGGTACTACGAGACAGACCAGATGGGCATCGTCCATCACTCGAATTACATCCGTTACTTCGAGTGTGCGAGGAACAGCCTGATGGTTGACTGTGGTTACCCTATAGAGAAATGTGAAGAGGACGGTGTGACCATCCCGATTGTCACGGTTGAGTGCCGTTACAGGTTCCCTGCCAGAATGGGTGATGTCGTCCGCGCTGTTGCGATGATCGACGAGGTCCCGATGGCGAAGCTTTACGTAAGGCAGGCCGTCTATAATCAGGACGGTGTGCTATGCGTGGAGGGCAAGGTCTCCCTCGGCTTCCTGAACAAGGAGACCGGACACCCTGTCCGCTGCCCTGAAAAACTGGTCAAGGCGATCGAGGCTCACATCAACGATAAATAGTTTGTCAAAACACAATAATTATTAATGAATATGTTTTTTATAGTTCCTTTGGGCGTTGTAGGTCCTTGGCAGGTGGTGATCATCGCCCTTGTCATCATTCTCCTTTTCGGTGGAAAGAAGATTCCTGAGCTCATGAAAGGTCTTGGCAAAGGTGTCAAGAGCTTCAAGGACGGCATGAACGAGGTTGAGAGCCAGATCAGTGACATCGACAAGGATCTCAACTCCACAGCCAAGACTCCGGACAAAATCGAGAAGATCGAGAAGAAATAATGGCGGCTGGAGAAGCTGAGATGTCCTTCTGGGACCATCTGGAGGTGCTGAGGGGAACCTTGTTCCGCTCAGTGCTTGTCATTACGCTTGTCAGTGTCGTGGTATTTTGCTTCAAGTCGCTGGTCTTTGACGACATCATCCTGGCTCCGGCGCGAAGCGATTTCTTCATCTATAAGTGGTTGAGAATGGAGGATATGCAGATGTCGTTGGTGAATCTGGACATATCCGCACAGTTTTTCGTTCATCTTCAGGTGGCTTTCGAGTTAGGATTCATCCTGTCATTCCCATACGTCTGTTTCGAGATCTGGAAATTCATAGCGCCGGCACTCTATAGAAATGAGAAGAGGGCGGTCAGAGGGTCTTTTCTGGCGGCGTCGTTCCTTTTCTATCTTGGTCTGGTGATCGGTTACTATCTGATCGTGCCGATCTCGCTGAACTTTTTCATGGGGTACAAGATCAGCGATGAAGTGACGAACACGATCTCGCTGACTTCGTACATCTCGATGTTTACTTCAACTGTTCTGGCGTTCGGCATTGTGTTTGAGTTTCCTATCGTTGTCGTTATCTTGTCTAAACTCGGGATTGTCACCAGAAACACACTGATTAAATATCGCAGGCATGCGATAGTGGTCATACTATGCATCGCTGCCATCATAACACCTGCGGATCCGATGTCGATGCTGATCGCGGCAGCCCCGCTGCTGATTCTCTACGAAGTCTGTGTGATGTGTTGCAAACCGGCGCCACCGGAGGAAGAACTAATCAAGGAGGAAACGTAGAATGATTTCCATAAACGGATTGACTGTGGCCTACGGAGGCTACACACTTTTGGACAACATCGATTTCCACATCAGTGAGAAGGACAAGATAGGTCTTGTCGGCAAAAACGGAGCGGGGAAGTCCACGATCATGAAACTGATCTGCGGGCTTCAGAGTCCGACTTCCGGAAGCATAGACAAACCGAACGATCTTCGCATAGGCTACCTTCCTCAGATCATGGAGCATCACAAGGGAAGAACCGTGATGGAGGAGACATTGACGGCTTTCGACCACATCACCGAGATCCAGACCGAACTTGACAGCGTCAATGCCCGGCTTGCCGAGAGAACTGACTATGAGTCTGATGAATATCTCTCCCTGATCAACCGGCTGAATGACTTGACGGATGCTATGGCCATGAGCCAGTCCGAGCCTCCGGAGGTGTTGGCGCAGAAGACTCTTCTCGGTTTGGGATTCAAGGATGAGGATTTCGGCAGGAAGACCGAGACTTTCAGCCAGGGCTGGAACATGCGTATCGAACTGGCGAAGATTCTGTTGTCCGAGCCGGATGTCCTGCTTCTTGACGAGCCGACCAATCATCTTGACATCGAGTCTATAGAATGGTTGGAGGATTATCTTAAGAGCCATCGCGGGTCTTTGCTTCTTGTCTCGCACGACAGGAGGTTCCTCGACACCGTGACAAACCGCACGGTCGAGATCATGCTCGGGCATATTCATGACTACAAGGTTCCGTACAGCAAGTACGTCGAGTTGCGCAAGGAAAGGCTCGCGCAGCAGATGGCGGCCTATGAGAACCAGCAGAAGATGATAGAGAAGACGGAGGACTTCATCAACCGTTTCCGCTACAAGCCGACGAAATCAAATCAGGTACAGTCCCGCATCAAGCAGCTTGAAAAGCTTGACAGAGTGGAGATTGACGAGACTGACAACGTCACCCTGACGGTAAAATTTCCGCCAGCTCCGCGTTCAGGAGACATTGTTTTCAAGGGCAAGGATCTGACGGTCGGCTACCCGGAGAAAGTTGTGTTCAGGAACGCTGAGATTGAGGTCAGAAGGGGAGAGAAGGTCGCTTTGATCGGACGCAACGGTGAGGGAAAAACCACACTCATGCGTGTGATAATGGGGGAGTTACAGCCTATCTGCGGTGAGGCCAAGACTGGCTACAATGTCTCCATCGGGTATTACGCGCAGAATCAGGAGGACATTCTTGACCGCAACCTTACAGTCTGGGAAACCCTGGACAACATCGCTGTCGGAGATGTCCGGAACAAACTGCGTGACATTCTGGCGCAGTTTCTTTTCCGTGGCGAGGACATTGACAAGAAGGTCAGCGTCCTGTCAGGCGGTGAGCGCGCGCGTCTCGGGATGGCGAAGTTCATGCTCCAGCCTTACAACGTCCTTGCGTTGGACGAGCCTACGAACCACATGGACATCAAGTCCAAAGATATTCTCAAGCAGGCCTTGAAGGCTTATGACGGCACATTGATTGTTGTTTCCCATGACCGTGATTTCCTTGAGGGATTGGTTGACAAGATGTACGAGTTCCGCGACGGAAAGGTCAAGGAGCATCTTGGAAGTGTCCACGAGTTCCTGGAAGAGAGGAAGATAGAAAACTTGCAGGAGTTGGAGAGGCGCTTCTCTCCAAGTTCGGTGAACTCATCCGCGCAAGTCACGAAAGGAGATGCTCTCGATGTAAGGAAGGAGCAGGCCCAGAAGGAATTCGAACAAAGACGGAGTGATTCCAAGGAAATCCGCAGGATACGGCACAGGGTCGAATTCCTTGAGTCAGAAATCGGCAAGGTCGAGGCGAGGATGAAGGACATCGAGAAGATTCTCTCCAATCCCGGGCCTGGTGATGACATAATGGAGCTCACCAGAACCTACCTTGAGGACAAACGCGAGCTTGACCACAAGACAGCGGAGTGGGAATCCTTGATGGAAAAAATTGATGAATAGGAAAATTTAATTTATAAAGGTTATGAATATCAAATCTTTATTTACGGCTATCTTTACCGTTACTTCAGTGCCTGTGCTTTCAATGGCGCAGACAAGAATCATTGAACACGAATTTTCAGAGTTCGATGCCATCTCTGTGTCGGATGGTTTCAAGGTAACTATGGTTGAAAAGGATGGTTACGATGCAAAATTCAAGGTCAGCGATGCCCTTGAGAGCTATATCCAATGCTATGTGAAAGCCGGCACACTTTACATCGGGCTTGATGGCAAGTCAATTCCTAAGGAAGTCAAGAAATCTTTCAAAGGTAAGAATTCGGATGGTCCTGTACTTGAAGCCACGGTTTATGTCTCGTCGCTAAACTCAATCACATTGAGTGACGACTGTACATTTTCATCGAACAACAGTCTGAACTCCGGCAATTTTAAAATGGATCTATCCGGCAATTCCAGCATCGCTAATCTCAACGTCAATGCGGAGTCAGCGGTGATTTCCGTTAACAAAAAGGCCAAGTTGTCCTCTTTAAATGTCAAGGCTGCTGACAATATAACTGTCAATGCGGACGGAAGTGC
This sequence comes from uncultured Alistipes sp., assembly GCA_900544195.1. Lineage (GTDB taxonomy): Bacteria > Bacteroidota > Bacteroidia > Bacteroidales > UBA932 > Cryptobacteroides. The sequence continues at coordinate 14,029 of UQUJ01000004.1, forward strand.
TACGGTTGTTCTGGAGTATTCAACGAAAACTTTGAACATCAACAACTCTGGCTCAGCTGACCTTGCCGTCAACGGCCAATGCGAAACAGTTGCTGTCTGCACTGCCAACAGTGCCAGGCTCTCCCTTTCAGGAAAGGCCGATTCTTTGAATGTCACGGGTAAAGGTGGCTCTTCCAAGATCGATGCGGTCACGATGTCTGTGGATGATGTGACCGTGTCATTGGATGGTGCGGATCTTACCGTAACTCCTGGCAAAAATCTTTCGCTCGACCTCGGCAAAGGCGCAAGTGTCTGCTACTCAGGAGATCCTGTGATCAAGATCGTGAAGATCCAGAATGCGACAGTAACCCGTAAGTAATCATGTTCGTCCTGGATTCTCATTGCGACACCCCGACAATGATGATGCGGGGACGCGACATCGGAATTGACAATGAAAGGGGGCATGTCGATCTGCCGAAGCTTAAGGCCGGCGGGGTCGATGCCTCTTTCTTCGCTTTATACACATCCGCCGACCTACAGCCAGACGCGGCCACACGCTACGCTTTGGAAATGATCGGCCGGATCTACGATGCCGTTGAAGCCAATTCCGGGATCGCCTCACTTGCATTCTCGCCGGATGACGCTTTGAGGAATAAGGCTAAAGGACTCATTTCCATATTTATAGGTATGGAGAACGGGGCTCCGGTCCAGAAATCCCTTTCACTCCTACGTGTTTTTCATCGCCTTGGGGTTCGTTACATCACCTTGACGCACAATGCTGACAATGAGATCGCTGATTCCGCAGCCCAGGGAAAGCGTTGGCATGGGCTCAGTCCGTTCGGCAGGGAAGTGGTGGCGGAAATGAACCGCCTGGGAATGATCATCGATGTCGCGCACGCCTCAGATGAGACTTTCTACGACACTCTTGAATATTCCCGTGCTCCGATTGTTTCCACACATTCCTGCTGTCGTGCCTTGGCTCACCACAGAAGGAATATGTCCGACGGGATGCTGCGCGCTCTCGCGGACAAAGGTGGCGTGATTCAAATCAATTTTTATCCGGTGTTCCTTTCAGATGCTTTCGCTAAGACTCTGGCTGATTCCGGTCTGGAGTCGAAAAGTTGGACTGAACAGGATTGGATCAGCGATCCTTTGAATCCTGACAAGGCAGCCGCTTGGAATGCTGTGCAGGATGAGATGGCAGCTTTGCCTCGACCTTCCTATAAGGATGTCGTGGATCACATTGATCATGCCGTGGAAGTGGCCGGGATAGACAGCGTCGGCATCGGGACAGACTTCGATGGAATCGAGGTGACTCCTGTTGGACTTGAGAACGTCTCAAAAATCAGAGTTATATTTGACGAGATGTCCCGCCGTGGATATTCCGATGACCAGATTGAGAAGGTTGCCGGCAAGAATTTCCTTCGGGTGTTCAATGACGTGACCTCTTTGGCTGCCAAATAGCCCCAATAGTGCCATTAATCGTGATAACAAAAATGTTTGCACAATAAACAAATTTGTTACCTCGATTTGTTTTCAACTAGTTAGCGTTAAGTAACATTCAAAAAATAACCTGCATCATCTTAAGGAATCTTTTCGGTCTAGATCTCTTTTCTCATCAGTCATGTGCCACCGGCACACTCCTTCTTCAAAAAAAGATCTATCCTCGAAAATCTTCTCTTAATCTGAAGCAACTTATTTTTTCATGTTCCTAAAAATTAGTTGCGTCATTAATTATAAAAAGTCGGAGTTCGTCGAGTGCGGCCGCCGCGAACCGCTCAATATTCCTTTTCCTGTCATTCTTATAGACTTTCCTGACGGTTTTTGTGCCGTTCGGACCTGCGATTCCGATCCAAACTGTGCCCACAGGGTTGCGCTCATCGCCTCCGGGACCAGCCAGTCCTGTGGTCGAGACCGCATACGTGCTTCCGGTCAAATTTCTGACTCCTTCGGCCATGGCGGCGGCCACTTCTGAGCTTACGACTCCATATTCATTGATTGTTGTCTCTGGCACACCAAGAACTTTCTCTTTGACAGGGATGGCGTATGAGGTGACGGAGCCAAGATAGTACTCTGATGATCCTGGCACAGATGTGATCAGTGATGAGATCTTGCCACCAGTGCAGGATTCCGCCGCGCTGAGGGTCATGCCAGTTCCACGGAACAAGGCTCCTACGGCATTCTCCAATGTGTCATCCTTATAGGAGTATATCTTGTTCCCGAGAATTGGCTTCAGGCGCGCGAATTCCTCGTCGATGCGCCTTTCCTCTTCCTCCCTGGAGCCTCCGTAGATGGAAAGTCTGAGGCGCACCCCAGTCAAAGGGTTCGGGAGATAGGCAAGGTGCATGTCCTCCGGCAGACTGTCCTCCCAAGACTCAATCTCCTTGGAGAGGGCAGATTCAGCCAAGCCAAAGACCATCACACACTTATGGAATATGTCAGTGAGGCTCTCATGAGCCTTGATGTCTTTGATCACATCCGGTATCGCTCCAATCGCCTCGAACGGTACACCTGGCATGGCATAGAGAGTGGCCTCGTGGCCAAATCTTTCGACAGGGAAGCGGAACACCATGATCGGCGCCGTGCCCATATGATTGACAATCACTTCGCATGTGTCCGGGACAAGAGCCTGGGCCTTGTTGATGTCCAGAACGTCGAGTCCTCTGGCATGGAGGATCTCATGTACCATTTTGAGCTGTCCATCGTTGACCACATAGCTTTCGCTTCCGGAAATCTCCGCCAAGGCAGCCTTCGTGATGTCGTCCTTGGTCGGGCCAAGGCCTCCGGTCGTGATGACTATCTCATTGCTTGTGAGCTCTTTCGTCAAAGTGTTGATGATTTCGTCATGGTCATCTCCGAACGATACCATTCTGGTGACCTTCACTCCGATGTCCTCCAGAGCACGTGATATTTGTGATGAGTTTGTGTCCACTATCTGTCCGATCAGAATCTCGTCGCCGATAGTGCAGATCGATGCGTTTGTCATAATTTTCGAATTATTTTGCCAAACAGTTGGCTTCCAGATATTTGTTGATTTTTTTCACTATTGACGGACCTTCGTATATGAATCCGGTATAGATCTCGATCAGGCTTGCGCCGGCATCCAGCATCTCCTTGGCCTGCTCCGGTGTCATTATTCCCCCAACCCCGACAACAGGCAACCGCCCTGACGTGAATTCATGAATATGCTTGACCATTGCCAGACTCTTCCCGTACAAAGGAGCGCCGGAAAGCCCTCCATTGCCGATCTTCTCGATTCTTGTCCTGTTGGTCTTCAGACCGTCGCGCGATCTGGTCGTGTTTCCTGCCACGATCCCGTCAATTCCGGACTGCATGCAGTACTTCAGTATCTCGTCCAGTTCCCCGACCGGAATGTCAGGGGAGACCTTGACCAGAATCGGCTTATAGACGTCATAGCAAATCCTTAAATCCAGCAGCGGGTCGAGAATATCCGACAGGTATGACACGTCCTGAAGGTTCTGGAGGCCATGCACATTGGGGCATGAGACGTTTATGGTGAACATGTCCACGAAGTCGTACATGAATGAAAAAGCCTTCTTGTAGTCAGCGATTGTGTCTTCGTCAGACGCGCTGGAGCTGTTCTTGGCGATGCTCGCCGCTAAGATAGTCTTCGGAGAGTCTTTCTGAATATGTCTTATTGCATTCCCGACTCCTTTGTTGTTGATCCCCATCCTGTTGATGATCGCGTTGTCCTGCGGAAGCCTGAACAGGCGGGGCTTCGGGTTGCCGGGCTGTGGCTCTGGTGTAAGGGACCCGATCTCTATGAAAGAGAACCCGAACCAAGACAGTTCATTGTAGAGTTCTCCATTTTTGTCCAGACCGGCCGCAAGTCCAACTGGAGCGGGAAAGTCTATGCCAAAGACATTTCTGGACAGAGATGGGCTCTTATGACTGTAAATCAGCTTCATCAGTTTTCCGCCTAATGGAATCCGGCTCAGCAGTTTCAGGCCTTTGAATGTGAGGTTGTGCGCAGTTTCCGGAGAAAACTTGAACAAGATCGGCCTGATGAGTTGTCTGTACATATTCATTGAGTTTTACATGTACAAATTTAGGCAAATTCATCAGAACCGGAAGTGTTTTCTTCGCAAAGATTCTGTCAATCGATCTCTTTGAATGTTCCGTTGTCGTAGAAGACGAGTATTTTGGTTATCCTTGCCGGAACCTGTTCGGGTCCGGAAGGGGAGAGTCGCTCCGGTTGTGGCTTATTATCAGAGACTTCCGGCTCTTGAGGGAACAAGTCGGGTTCCTGAGATTCAAACAATCTTCCGTCAGGCGTGTCAATGGTTGGGGATAGCCGTTTCTCAGGGACTTGAGATAGCATTGCCGTCTGGTTATGGTCCGAGTTTTTGTACATTCTCCCCTTGCCTCCGATCAGCCAATCGAGGTTCAGGTTCGGATAGCAGTCCGCCATGCTTTCGATGAATTCGAACCCAGGCTTGTTCCTTCCGGACAGGATGTGTGACACACTGGCCTTGGTCACACCGATCTTGTCCGCGAACTGTGACTGGGAAATGTTCTCGGCTGAAAGGAACTGCTGCAATCTCTTGTTCATTACAAATGTGATTTGTTTACAAAGTTAACATTTAAAAGTGTAAAAGTCAACTACATTTGTTAAATTACAAAAGTTAACCACAACGGAAACTAAAGCTAAGTTATCTAAAGAATGATGTAGATAGTCATACAAATACTATTGATTATTAATGAGTATTACTATTATAGAGTTGTTAAGTTTCACGATTTTTCAAACAATGGCCCAATTTAACCGCACAAAATTAACTCATTAATTTATATAATATAGATAATTATGCTGATAATTAAGATATTACATGTATAATAACAATGTCATTAGCGATGATTATTTTACTTTTCTGAACAATTTATCGAAATTGTTCAATGTTTACAGTGCTAATACGCGTGTTTTACATAAGTAAACGAATTTTGACCATTAAAATGTTTAGGGCGGTATGTGTAGAGAAGCGATCACATACTGTCCTCCGAGAATTTGATATTTCTATTACTTAGGTTAACTTTGCGTGTATTTTAAAATTCATGAGATGATACCTTCAATACACATTGAGGACTACAACTATAATCTTCCTGACGAAAGAATAGCCAAATACCCTCTTGCCGAACGAGACGCCTCAAAGCTTCTGAGATACGTGGACGGCAATGTAGATGAATATGTGTTCAGAAATATTCCTGAATTACTCCCTGCCGGGGCTTTGATGGTGTTCAATGACACCAAGGTAGTTCCGGCGAGACTTCATTTTCAACGAGCGACCGGAGCGCACATCGAGATTTTCTGCCTTGAGCCGGTCAATCCTCCGGAATATAACACGGCCTTTGCCGCCACGGACCGATGCCGTTGGAAGTGTGTCATTGGCAATGCGAAACGATGGAAAAACGACACATTGTCTCTTTACAATCCCCATGCGGACGCGGCTGTTGTGGCCATGGGGCTCAAGGCAGATCTCGTGGAAAGGAATGGAGAGACCGGCATTGTGGAGTTCACATGGCAGGACGGCAACCCATTCTCCAGAGTCCTGGAGCTTTGCGGGACCGTGCCGATACCTCCTTATCTTAACAGGGAGACGGAATCCATTGACACGGAGCGCTACCAAACCCTATACGCGCATATTCGAGGCTCCGTGGCCGCTCCGACCGCAGGGCTACATTTCACACAGAGGGTTTTGGATGCGATCTCGGCTAAAGGGATAGACCGTGAGAACGTCTGTCTTCATGTCGGGGCCGGCACTTTCCTCCCTGTCAAAAGCTCAGATGTGGCCCGGCATCCGATGCACCGTGAGCCTTTTGTGGTTTCCTTAAGTCTGCTTAAGCGGATAAGGTTCAATAAGTCCAAACTGATCGCCGTCGGCACCACTTCGGTGAGGACTCTGGAGTCTTTGTACTATGTCGGTGTCAGCTGCATCGAGAAAGGAATGCCGGAGGATGTCGGCCAATGGGCTCCTTATGAGCGAGACTATGAATATTCATTGGAAGAGTCTTTGGACGCCATCATCTCCTATCTCGAGGGAAGGGGGCTTGAGGAACTGAAGGTCGGTACCCGGATCATCATCGTGCCGGGCTTCCGTTTCAGGCTTGTGGACATTCTCGTCACCAATTTCCATCAGCCGGAAAGCACGTTGATTCTTTTGATCTCAGCGTTTGTGGGTGGAGACTGGAAAACCATCTATGACTATGCCTTGGGGCATGATTTCCGCTTCCTCAGCTACGGCGACAGCTCACTGTTGTTCCGCCGCGACTCTTAATTAGTTAATATCTCGCTATTTACAAGCCTTTGCAAATGTTAAGTAATTTGCTTACATTTGCATTGTCAACTAATGATGATTTATTATGGCTGATTCATCTGAATTTGAAAGCATCTGCCCTTACAACGATGCTGAGGCGGTCGAGGCCTTGAACAAGGTCGCGAATCATCCCGCCGTACTGGCTATTTCCGAATATCTTTTCCCTGACGAGCCGATCACATTCCTTCGGAACGCTCTTAAGAGTGTGCATAATATTGATGAGTTTCAGGAGATTGTGATGAACAAGGCTGTCTCATGGGTCATGGATCACACGATCCATAATTTCTCATACGACGGCATCAGCTACATCAAGGAGCTGAAAGGCAAGTTCCTTGCGATGTCGAACCACAGGGACATCATTCTGGATCCCGCCATCACCCAGCAGGTTCTTTTCAGGAACGGCATTCCGATGACGGAGATCTGTGTGGGAGACAACTTGATCAAGCAGAGCAAGACGGTCGAGTACCTTCTTCGTTCGAACAGGATGATCCGTGTCATTCGTGGAATCTCGGCGAGGGAACTCTACCTTTCCTCTCAGGTCCTGTCGAAGTACATAAGACAGACCATCACTTCCGGTAAATCTTCCATCTGGCTGGCACAGAGGCAGGGACGCACCAAGGATGGCATCGACACTACGGAACAGGGCTTGCTGAAGATGCTTGACATGAGTGGTACAAAGTCATTTCAGGAGAATTTCTCGGAGCTGAACATCGTTCCTCTCAGCATTTCTTATGAATATGAGCCGTGCGATGTGCGCAAGGCTCGTGAGATCCTTATCTCAAGGACTCAGAAATATGTCAAGTCACATACCGAGGACATGCACAGCATCGTTATCGGCATACGTCAGCAGAAAGGTAATGTGCACCTGAATTTCGGGTTGCCTATCACTGCCGATGAGATCGAGTTGGCTTCTCACTGTGATAAGAATGACCGTTATCAGGCCATCAGGCATGCTGTGGACAAGAGAATCATCGCCGGCTACCAGCTTTGGAAGACTAATTACATCGCTTACGATCTTGTGAACCACAGCTACAAGTATGCTGAGCTATACACACCGGAGGATGTCGAGAAGTTCACCGAGTACACGGAGCACAAGCTTGACAAGGTGGAGCGCAGGCTGAATCGTGCCGAGCTTCGTGACATATTCCTGCGAATCTATTCCAATCCGGTCGAGTCCAAGGAGCGTCTCGTCTCTGGTGAGCCGCTTCGCCAGGAATAGCCACGGTTAGCTTATTCGGTCGCTGAGCTTGTCGAAGCGACTCTATATGCTGAAAGCGCTTAAACCTCAAGAAGAAGGCGTTCAAAAATAGAAAATTCCCAAATTTTGCACGTTACCAAAATTTGGGAATTTTTATTTTCTGAACGCGGTGCGTTTGGTGTTCATTATGTGATTTGTTTGATATTTGATTGTTTTGTAGCACTAAAAACAAAATAGTTATTTATGTAAACATTTTTGTTATGTGTCTCATTCCTGTTTTGATAAAGCCTTTAAAGCAGCAGAAAAACTGAATTTCAAATTTTGGCAACGTGCAAAATTTGAAATTCAGTTTTTTGCTGCCTCCATCGAGGCGAAATATCTCACGAATTAAAACAGCCGATCCACACTGGCGATGACCTCCTCGGAGGAGAGTTCTGTGCTGAGAATCAGGTCAGGCTTCTTCAGCTCGAAGCCTTTGCTGGTGGCGTTCAGCATTCCGGCTCCGGTGATGTTCAGCATCACGGTCTCGTCCTTCTTGACTGTACCCTCATCGAGGGCTTTCTTCAAAGCGGCCACGGCGGATGCGGCGGCAGGGAATATGTCATAGCCCTCCTTGTTGAAGAACTGAAGCATCCAATAGACGATGTCATCGTTGGTGACCTTGAAGAAGTCGCCGTTGGATTCCTTGAGTGCGTCGAAAAGGCCTCCGGCAAGGCTGTACGGTGGTTTTCTGTTGGAAAGAACCTTGGCGAGGATCACCTCGGCGCTCTTTCTGGACTCTTCTGGTGTGATCGGCACAAGATCTCTTGAACCGGCTTTCCAGGAATCGTACATAAGGGTGAACGGGGCGTTCTGCGCACAGTAAATCCTCATCTTGTTCTCTCCGAAGCGGCCGTCCTTGGCAAGCCTGCTGGCGTTCTCCCAAGCGGCGATGGCGCCGGTTCCGCTTCCTACTGCCTGGAAATATGCATCCGGAATCCTTCCGATGACCTCCACGGCACTCAATAGTGTTGTGCCCATTCCGTCTCTTCTGGCGACGTTCTTCGCACCGCCTTCCGCCAGATAGCGAGGATCTTCGCAGAGTTTCTCTCCAAGGGCAATGGCATCGTAGTAGTCTGTTCCGTTTGGTGTCGCTATTACCTTCACACAGGATTTCAGCTTCTTCAGGAACCAGAGATCATTGATGTTATCGTTAGGAATGCAGATCACGATCGGGATGTCATTGTCCGAGCAGACGCGGGCGAAAGCCCTGGCGGTGTTGCCGGCGGACTGAACCACAAGGATGTGTCTGTCGTTTTTCGGCAGCCTTGCGCAGACAGAGAACGCCTCTGTCTCCTTGAATGAGCAGGTCTCCATCTTGGCACCACGCTTTGGAACGTAGCCGGACAGGGTAATGTACAGGTTCTCCATCCCGAGAAGCTCGGCGAGCCCCTTGCTCCTGTAGGTAACAGGAGCGTGTGAATTTTTCAGCGTTCTGTTGATCGGAAGCCATTCGGCGTATCTGTAAAGCCCTTTGAGATCGTCACGGGGAGTGAATCTCTCATTCTCATACACGGCTCTTACCAATGACGGCGTGGAAGCTTCCGGATCAGCCAATGTCCAACCGGCATCCTGGAATATTCTTCCGGTACCGACGTTCATTAGCTGGTAATTTGTTGGTTTGAATTTCATCTTATTGTGCGTTAATATATTCTTTTACAAGTTGATCAGCAGCCATGTCATATACCCGGCGAAGCTGGCGAGCAGGATGCTTCCTTCGACTCTGTCCAGCTTCCGGCCTTTGCGTGTGAACGCGCTTACCCAGATCAGCAAGGCCCCGAGCAGCAATATTCCGAGATCGACGAATGTCATTCCTGAGAATGAAAGGCCTGACGGGGAACCGGGCTGCGGCTTGTAGGCGACAGCGGAAACGCCCAGAATCATAAGGATATTGCCGATGTTCGAGCCAAGGATATTCCCGAGAGCCAGCTGCCCTTTCTTCTTTGCCGCCGCCACCACACAGGTGACGAGTTCCGGCATCGAAGTACCGCCCGCGAGGATGGTTACCGCGATGAACTTGTCGCTGATGTTCAGCATCCTGGCTATATTTGTAGCGCTGTCCACGAACTTGTCGCCTCCGAAAATCAAAGCCGCCAACCCTCCCAGGACCATCAGGATAGCCACCCATAATTTTCCGCTTTCAGGCTCCGCTGAATCCTTGGTCTCTTCAGCCTTCCCGGACTTGAAGGACCAGTACATATAAGCGGCGAAAAGTATAAGGAAAATAACGCCGTCCAATCTTGACAACGTGTTGTCGTTGCCTATCCCAAACAGCGTGAAGTGCATTCCGAATATGATCAGGAGAACTGTGGTGATGATGTTGAGCGGGATATCGGTCTTGACATTGTCACGTGTCATTGAGATCGGCCTTATAAGCGCGGTGAAGCCGAGTATGAAAAGTGTGTTGAATATGTTAGAACCTACTATGTTGCCGACCGCAATGTCGGCGTTGCCTTTCAAGGCTCCTGTCAGGCTGACTACAAGTTCCGGTGTCGATGTCCCGATGCCGACTATAGTCAAACCTATCACGAATTCACTCAACCCGGCTTTCCTTGCGATAGTTGATGAGCCGTCCACAAGCCAGTCGGCGCCAAGCACGACCAGTGCAAGCCCGGCGAGCAGAATAAGGATCTCAGTTACCATTATTTTTTATATTAACGTGACACAAATTTAGTGAAAAAATAGTAAACTGTATTACTTTTTTGTGTAGTACTTTGGCCAGCAGGCTTCAAGATAGGCTTTCAGCCTGTCTTCCTGAGGGTTAGGCGCCGGTTCGTAGAATACTGTGCCTTCAAGGCCTGTCGGCATAAATTCCAGATCCGCGAAATGACCGGGATAGTCATGGGCATATTTATAACCGTCCGCATATCCAAGTTCCTCCATAAGTTTGGTCGGTGCGTTTCGCAGGTATAGCGGCACGGGTGCCGTCTGGTCTTTGTTTGCGGTTTCAATAGCTTTGTTTATCGCAAGATACGCAGCGTTACTTTTAGGAGAACTTGCAAGGTAGATTGTGGTTTCGGAAAGCGGGATTCTGGCTTCCGGCATACCGATCTGATGGACAATCTGGAAGCACGAGTTCGCAAGCAGCATCGCGTTCGGGTTGGCAAGTCCGACATCCTCGGCGGCCGAGATGCAGAGTCTTCTTGCGATAAACAACGGATCCTCTCCGCCGTTCAGCATCCTTGCCAGATAATAGACCGCGGCGTTCGGGTCAGAGCCTCTGATTGATTTGATGAACGCCGAGATGATGTCGTAGTGCATCTCGCCATCCTTGTCGTAAATCGCCAGATTCTCCTGAATGCAACCGGTAACAGTCTCGTTGTCAATGACTATGTGTGATTCCTTGCCGGCGAAGGAGTCTATGACGATCTCAAGGACGTTAAGCAGTTTCCTGCCGTCGCCTCCACTGTAACGGAACAGAGCCTCGGTTTCCTTGACTTCAATGTTCTTTTCCTTCAGCAGCACGTCATTTCTCAAGGCTCTGTCCAAAAGCATCTGAAGATCGTTGACTTCCAATGATTTCAGGACAAAAACCTGACATCTGGACAGAAGTGGGGTGATCACTTCGAATGACGGGTTCTCGGTCGTGGCTCCGATCAGGACTATCGTTCCGTTCTCCACAGCTCCGAGCAAGGCATCCTGTTGGGCCTTGTTGAAGCGGTGGATCTCGTCTATGAACAGGATTGGCGCCGCTCCGTTGGAAAACACGGATGCTCCTCTTGCCTTGTCGATGACATCACGGACATCCTTCACTCCTGCACTGACCGCCGAGAGGGTGTAGAAGTCCCTTGACAAAGTCTGGGCGATTATCCCGGCCAAAGTGGTTTTCCCGACACCCGGAGGCCCCCATAGGATGAAAGAGGACAGATTCCCGTTCTCGATCATCTTTCTAAGGATGCATCCTTCACCCACAAGATGCCTCTGTCCGACATATTCAGACAGATTTTTTGGTCTCATCCGCTCTGGAAGAGGGGGAAGCATAGCGCTTTGTCCCGTTCTTTGATAAATATCCGACATAATTAGTTAAATATCGTTCAATTAATATGAAAAACAATAATGTTTAATTGGGTAACATTTATGTTAATGCGGATTGGCCGCTATTTTTCAGCCTAACCGAACGCAAATTTAAGAAAAAGCGGAATAAGTTTCGTAAATTTGTCTATTACTTGCCAAATGCCACATATAGGCGCAATGGCAGAACATATTTTTGATAAGATGAGACTATCTGAAAGAATCCGTTTTGTTGGCGTGAACGACCGCCAGACCAAACTCTTCGAGCGGCAGTGGCCGCTTCCTTTTGGCGTCAGCTATAATTCCTATCTGGTTGAGGATGAGAAAATTGCCTTGATCGACACAGCTGCTGTGGCGTTTAGGGACGAGTTTCTTGCCAACATCAAGGCCGAGATAGGGGACAGGAAGATTGACTATCTTGTAGTAAATCATATGGAGCCGGACCACAGTGCACTCCAAAGCGTGATTAGGGATGAATATCCTGATTGTACGATAGTTACAAACGCCAAAGCTGTGCCGATGATCGAAGGTTACCAAGGTCTGACCGACAATATCAAGGTGATAAAGGAAGGGGAGACCCTTCCGCTCGGGAGCGTAAGCCTTCAGTTCTTTATGGTTCCGATGGTTCACTGGCCGGAGACGATGGTGACGTGGTGCCCTGAGGAGAAAACCCTGTTCTCCGGTGACGCCTTCGGCACGTTCAGAACCTTCCCGGAAGGCGTAATAGACTCGCAGTCAAACATATTCAATGAATATAAAGACGAGATGACAAGGTATTACTCGAACATCGTCGGGAAATATGCCGCCCCGGTTCAGGCCGCACTCAAAAAGCTTTCCGGTTTGGAGATATGCCGGATCTGCAGCACTCACGGCCCGGTTTGGGAGAATCATATTCCTGAAATCGTCTCACTGTACGACAAGTTCAGCCGTTATGAACCTTTGGAGCACGGTGTCTGCCTGGCTTACGGCTCGATGTACGGCAACACCGAGAAGGCTGCTCTGGCGTTGGCTGAATCCTTGAAGAACCATAACATTCCGTTCACGCTCCACAATCTGAATGAGGAAAGTTATTCGTTCGCTTTGCGTGACGTGTTCAGGTATGACACTGTGATTCTTGGCTCACCGACCTATAACAACGGAATATTGCCGCCGGTCCGTCAGTTGATGGAGGCAATCTGTGACAGATTGGTCAAGAACAGACGATTCTTTGCCTTCGGATCGTTCACTTGGGCAGCCGCCAGTGTTCGATTGCTGAACGAGATGGCGACCACGGCCGGATTTGAGATTCTCGGTGACGGAATTGCATTCAGACAAGGATTCTCACCAGCCAAATTCGATTCTGAATCAATAGTTTCCCTTGTGTAACGATACTCGCCTATTCTGTTATACAATTCGGATTATGTTAAGTTGATTGTTCGTTTCGATAAACACTACCCTTTGATATGATTTTACAATTACTGACTCTTCTTGGTGCTTTGGCGCTCTTTGTCTTCGGGCTTGAGATGCTCAGCACTGGAATTCAGAAGTCTTTCGGTGATCGCTTGAGACGTTTCGAGAAATGGATGACTTCCGGCACTCCGTTCAAACAGATTCTTTCAGGAGCCGGTATCACGGCTGTGGTCCAGTCTTCAAGCGCCACGACAATTTTGGTCGCCAGTCTTGTGAGCGTCGCTACCCTATCGCTCAAACAAGGTATCTGTGTGATAATGGGAGCTAACATCGGCACTACCATAACAGCATGGATCATAGCAGCTACTGGATTTTGGCTTGACGTTACGGTCCTGGCGTTCGTATTGCTAGGTGCCGGCTTTGTCATGACCCTTCTGAAGAAATCATTGGTCAAGAACATTGGTCAGGCCGTTTTGGGACTGTCATTGGTTTTCGTCGGACTGATCTACATAAAGTCCTCCATACCAGTGATTGACACCGTTCCGCAGACAGCTGCCTACATTGCAGGTCTGGCCTCGCACGGAGTTTGTTCAGTGCTGATATTCCTGCTGATAGGAGTTGTCATCACATTCATTCTCCAGTCATCCAGCGTCACGGTTGTCTTGACGATGGTACTCGCCTATCTGGGATGGCTGTCGTTCCCGATGGCCGCCGCCATGGTTCTTGGAGAGAACATCGGAACCACGATCAGTGCCAATATCGCCGCCAGCGGTGCCGGTGTACAGGCACGCAGGGCCGCTCTCGCCCACACCGTGTTCAATGTGGCAGGAGCAGTCTTTGTCTTGATATTCTTTAATATATTCATAAAGATCAATCTTGGACTGGTCTCTTTGTTTGGTCTTGATTCTCAGATGACCGCGGTATTCGGCATCGCTTGCGTCCACACCATGTTCAACTCCGTTTCGACTTTGGTTCTGGTCTGGTTCCGCAAACCTTTCGCTGATTTGCTGACGAAGTGGATCAAGGAGCCGGCGCCTGAGAAAGGTGACTTCCATCTGAAGTTCATCGGCAGCGGCAGACTTTTCGGAACTCCTTCAATCTCAATCGAGCAGGCGTACAAGGAAACTGTGAACTTCGCCGTAACGGCCCAGGAGGGCTTCCAGTATGTCAAACTTGCTCTGAATGAGAAAGATCCCGACAAGTTTGAGGAGTACCGGCAGAAGCTGGTCAAGTGCGAGGAAGTGACAGACAGGTTTGAATATGAGATCGCTGCCTTCCTGAACAGTCTGACATCCGAGTCCATGAACGATCACGAGGCGCGTGAGGTCAAGGTCATCTATCGTGTGATCAGCGAGTTGGAAAGCCTGGGGGACAGTTGCGAGAACATCAGTAGGCTGCTGACACGTCTGCGTGTCCATAAACTTGATTTTGACGATGAGACCATCAGTAAACTTAACCTGTTGATCGGCAAGGTCAACCATGCCTTCGCTGTCATGGTTTCCAACATCAAGCTTGCTGTGGATGGTGGACTGAAGGACATCAGCAATGCTTACAGCGCGGAGGACAAGATCAACGAGACAAGAGATACTTTACGGGACGAGGGCATTCTCCAGATTGAGAAAGGTGGTGACAAGTTCCTTTCAATCAACTACTATCTTGACATGTTGGCGGAGCTTGAGGCTATGGGGGACTTTATGATCAACATCTCTCAGTCCTTGTTCCACGAGTTTGACAATTAATATGATGCCGGTTGCGGCTGAGTGGGAATATTTATGGGAAGAAAAAGAGTAGATCTCCTGTTGGAGAACATTACGATCGAGGCCTGTGCCGCTGAGGGCAAGGCGCTTACGCATTGGAACGGTGTTGTGGTGTTCGTGCCGTTCGCGGTTCCGGGCGATGTGGTGGACATCCGCGTCACCAAAAAGAGCAAGAATTACTATGAGGGATTCATAGAGAGGATCGTTACCCCGTCCAAGGATCGTCTGGAGCCTTTCTGTCAGCATTTCGGGGTTTGCGGTGGCTGTAAATGGCAGCCTCTCCCCTATCCGATGCAGCTTGAGGCCAAGCGGCAGCAGGTTTATGACCAGCTGGTCCGTATCGGTCATCTTAATGTGCCGGAGATCCGTCCGACAATCCCGTCCGACAATATCCGGTACTATCGTAACAAGCTGGAATTCACTTTCTCATCGAAAAGATGGCTGCTGAAGGACGAGGACATTGACAACGTTCCAGCGAACGACCGTATGGGGCTTGGATTCCACGTCGGCAAGTTCTTCGACAAGGTGCTGGACATCAAGCATTGCTACCTCCAGAAGGATCCGTCCAACGACATCAGGCTCTTCGTCAAGAAATATGCCGTCAAGAACGGTCTGGATTTCTTTGACATCCGTCAGAACGTGGGCTATGTCAGGAATATGTTCATCCGCACGACCGACACGGGCGACCTGATGGTGATAATGTGCTTCTTCTACGAGAACCGTGAGGACAGGGAGAAAATGCTGGATGCCATCGCTGAAGCTTTCCCTCAGATCACATCTCTTTACTACATCATCAACAATAAGTTGAATGACTCAATCGGTGATCAGGAGTGCATCCTCTACAAGGGTGAGCCGACAATCCGTGAGACAATGGAAAGCTTGACTTTCCGCATAGGTCCTAAGTCGTTCTACCAGACCAACTCCGAGCAGGCCTACAAGCTTTACTCGGTCGCGAGGGATTTTGCCGGGCTGACCGGCAACGAGATCGTCTATGACCTCTACACAGGGACCGGCACGATCGCGCAGTTCGTCTCCGGCAAGGCCGCCAAAGTGGTTGGCATCGAATATGTTCCCGAGGCGATTGAGGATGCGAAGGTGAACGCCGCCGGGAACGGCATCACTAATTGTGAGTTCTTCGCCGGAGACATGAAGGATGTCCTGAGCCGTGATTTCATAGAGGAGCATGGGCAACCGGATGTGATCATTCTGGATCCTCCTCGCGCCGGCATCCATCCGGATGTCGCCAAGGTAATCCTTGAGGCCTCCCCTGCCCGTATGGTCTATGTCAGCTGTAACCCGGCCTCCCAGGCCCGTGACCTGGCTCTTTTTGCCGACAAGTACGAGATCACCGCCGTCCAGCCGGTCGATATGTTCCCTCACACCCAGCACGTCGAGAACGTCTGCGCACTGAGGTTACGATAAGTGTTGTCATTTGAAGACCATAAACACATAGATCCTTCATAATGAGCGGAGACCTCCGATTCCCGAATTTTGGTAACGTGCAAAATTCGGGAATTGCGAGTGTCTTGCTCATCAAAACAGAGATGTTTATGTTCTAGAACGGATACCCGACACCGAAGTGGAGGGTGTAGCCGTCTTTCTTTAGCCATTGGGACGGGGAGCGCCAGCGGGCGGTGTCGAGGGACGGGTCATAGACTTTCATACCCATATCGAGACGGAGAATCAGGAAGTTAAGGTCCACACGGAGGCCTATGCCCCAGTCGGCGGCAAGGCTGGCGGCGAGGTTCTTGAGGTCGAAATGGGTGTGGGAGCCATCGTCTCCGTCGGTCTCTTTCAGGGTCCAGATGTTGCCGACATCCGTGAAGACGGCACCGCACAACTTCCAGAACATCGGGAAACGGTACTCCAGATTGGCTTCCAACTTCACGTCACCGGTCTGGCTTGGGATCACGAACGTCGTGTCAGCCTTTGAGTTGCCCGGGCCAAGGGAACGGGCCTGCCAGCCGCGCATGCTGTTCGCGCCGCCGCTGTAGAACTGTTTCTCGAACGGAATTGTGGATGAGTTGCCGTAGGCGTAGCCGACACCTCCAAGCAGACGCATGGCAAGAGCCTGACTGCCATTCCTGCCGAAGACAAATGTCTTGCCAAGAGTGAGTTCCGTGCGGATGTACTGGGAATATGGAGTGTTCCAGATGAGTCTGGAGCCATACTCGTCACTCTTCATGGCATCGTTGAACAGGCTCAGGACATTGCCGGAGGCGTCAAGTTGCAGACGGGCATATTCATAGGTCTCCTTCGGAACCAAGGCTGTGCTGGTCGTGTAGTAGGCCACGAGACCGGAGCCGACATCGAAGTGGTTCTGGTAGGCGTCCCTCATAAACGGGTTGCCGGAAAGAGTCGTGTAGAAGTTCGGGTCGAGATTCGTCAGCCTGACGATCTTGGCCTGTATCGGGTAGAACTGATAGAAGAACTTTCCGTTACGCAGAGATCCAGAATAACCGTAAGATGTCGAGATCATATTCCTCGTGTATTCAGGACGGTTCTGGTAGTTGTATGAAGCGTTGATTTCGGTGCGTGGGACGGACGGCCCTTTGAACATCGAGTTCGGCAGACCGAGGAACTCCGGGAAGCTCAGACCGGCGGAGACACCGAACTCGTTGGACTTGACGCTCCTGTCATCGTACTTGAACTGGAAATTGCCGAGGAAGCCAAGGTTCAGCCACTGGCCGCCGTGGAAGATGTTCTTGTGATAGTAACTGATCTGAGGCGAGATGCCGATCAGGCCTGTGGAGTTGGTCGATCCCTCAAGGTTCACTTTGAAGCCCTGCATTCTGGAACGGGTCAGAGTTATGTCGCAGTCAACTATTCCGGTGTCCTGAGGATTCATTGAGACGTTGACACCGCTGAACATCTTCAGGGCGGAAAGGCGGGAATATGTCGTGTTCACCTCTTTCTCATCATACAGGTCTCCGGGATGGAGCGTGCACATATTCCTAAGAACTTTATCATTGAATTTCAAGTCTTTGTCGTATGAGAGTGTGACTTTTCCCATGTAATATTTCCGGTGCGGACGGGCATATTCAGGTGTCTGGTTTCTGGTATATTCCTTGACCGTCATCAGAAGGCCGGCGGTGTCCGGTGAATTGAGCGTGTCTGCCTCGAACGAGAAGTAATTCTTCGTGAAGCCGAAGTAGCCCTTGCGTCTCATGGCGGACGCACGCAGCTCGGTCTCTTTTTCCAAGGCGTCCTCAGACAGGTAATCTCCGGATCTCACGGTGATCTCCGAGGTGTCGGCAAGGAAGTCATCCTTGAATTCCCCATCCGGCACTGAATAGGTTATCTCCCCTATCCTGAATCGTTTGCCAAGGGTTACCGAATATGTCACTTTCACCTTTTTACCCTTTACCTCAATGTCGCTCCGCACATCAGAACCGTAGTAGCCAAGGTATTCCAGATGTCGCTTGATGTTCTCTGTCGAGGATTCCACCTGTGAAGGCTGGTAGATGACCGGGGCCGTCCCCATCTTTCGGATAAACCTGTTGACAGCCTTGTCGGGATTCTTTCCCGACCAGTTGTAGAGGTTCAGGAAGGGGTTCCAGCCGAAGATGATGTAAGAGTTAGGCTTCTGCTTTATGTAGGACTCGATCTCCTTCGGGTTGAACTTACTGTCGCCTTTGACTTCCACCTTGTTGGCGGCAAGGCGGTACTGGCCGTCCTCAAGAACACGAGTGGTGCTGCACGAGAAACTCAGTGCGGCAATGGCGGACAAGGCTGCCATGAGGAAGAAATTTGAGGATTTCACCGTCATATTCTACAAAAATAGCAACCCTTTCCGATTTTTCTTCAAAATTGGGACAAAATATTAATTTTCGTACCTATATTTGCACGCCGAAGCCGGATGAGGCATCATCGGCGGATCATTACTTATGTCGAACATTATAGGTTTACAGTTTTTTTAGGATGAAGAACAAGTACATCGATCTTGTGGATCAGACTTTCGATTTTCCGCAGGACGAATTCAGAGTGGAGGACGGCAATCTTTTCGTCAATGACATCGATATGATGGGAATCATCAAGGAATATGGCACGCCGCTTAAACTCACCTATCTCCCGAAGATCACATCTCAGATCCAGAGGGCCAAGAGAATGTTCCGCAACGCAATGTCAAAGGTCAGCTACGAGGGTGACCATCACTATTGCTACTGCACAAAGAGTTCCCAGTTCAAGTTTGTCATCGAGCAGGCTCTCAAGAGCGATGTCCATCTGGAGACATCCTCGGCATACGACTTGGACCTGATCCGCAAACTGGAGGAGGACAAACTTGTCGATAAAAACCTGATAATCATCTGCAACGGCTTCAAGAGACCACAGTACATCCAGAACATCGCCACGATGCTCAACGAGGGATGGCACAACATCATCCCGGTTCTGGACAACAAGAACGAGCTTGAGGATCTGGACGACCTGATCGATGTTCCCGCGCAGCTTGGCATCCGCATCGCCTCAGAGGAGGAGCCTTCATTCGACTTTTACACTTCCCGTCTGGGAATCAGATACTCGGACATCATTCCGTTCTACCGCAACGGCATCAGCAAGAACCCTAAGTTCAAGCTGAAGATGCTCCACTTCTTCATCAACACCGGCATCAGGGACACCTCCTACTACTGGAACGAGCTGGCGCGCTGCCTGAACCTTTACTGCGACCTCAAGCAGATCTGCCCTGATCTGGATTCTTTGAATATCGGAGGCGGTCTTCCGATAAAAACCTCTCTTGCAGTTGATTACGATTACAAGTACATGATCGAGGAGATAGTGTACCAGATCAAGTCCGTCTGCGATTCCCACGGAGTTCAGGTTCCGGACATCTACACGGAGTTCGGCAACTTCACCGTCGGTGAGAGCGGCGCGACCATATTCAAAGTGCTGGATGTCAAGCAGCAGAATGACCGAGAGTGCTGGTACATGATCGACAACTCGTTCATGACGAGCCTTCCGGACACCTGGGGACTGCACCAGAGGTTCATCCTTTTCCCTATCAACAAATGGAATGAGGAATATCACAGGGTGTTCATCGGTGGACTTACCTGTGACAGCAAGGACTTCTACAACTCCGAGGCGCACTCCAACGCGATCTTCCTTCCGGTGATGAAGAACAGAAGGGATCCGCTCTACATCGGATTCTTCCACACGGGGGCATATCAGGAGGCGATTTCCGGTTACGGTGGAGTCAAGCATTGTCTCCAGCCTTCACCTAAGCACATCCTGATCGACAAGGACAAGGACGGCAAGATCACGACAAGGGTCTTCGCTCCGGAGCAGAGTTCGGACTCGATGCTTAAGATACTCGGATTCTAGGCTATGCCATCACCTGTATCCCACAATGAGATAAAGTTCGTCAAGTCCCTTGAACAGAAAAAGTTCAGGGACGAGAACGGACTTTTTATCGTTGAAGGGGAGAAGATGGTTGCCGAGGCTTTGGCGTCTTCTTTCGAGGTCGAGAAGGTCTATCGGGCTGACGAAATCGGCAGTGCGGCCATGGCACGGCTGAGTCTTCTGTCCTCCCCTTCTCCGACATTGGCTGTCGTCAGGAAACCGGCCGACATTGAACTCGGAAATATTCATTGTGTACCGGACAAGGGATTGTTTCTGGCCTTGGACGGAATCAGGGATCCGGGCAATCTGGGCACGATTATCCGCACAGCGGACTGGTTCGGGATAGATGCGGTCTATGCTTCAAAGGACACTGTTGACATATTCAATTCCAAGGTCGTGCAGTCCACGATGGGTGCAATATTCAGAGTCAAGTTCCATTATTGCGACATTTGCGGCTATTGCGGTGCCGTCGCTGCCGCCGGTGGCAATGTGTACGGCACTTTTCTGGATGGAGAAGATCTGTACGCCAAGGATTTGGCGACCGGTGAGACTTCTCCTTCCGTCATCGTGATCGGCAACGAGTCCAAAGGGATTTCCGCCGAGGTCGGCAAACTTGTGACCGACAGGCTTTTCATTCCTTCGTGGCCTCGGGATGAGAGGGGCTCAGAGTCTCTCAACGCAGCCGTCGCCACTGCAATCACAATAGCCGAGTTCCGCCGCAGAGCGTAAAAAGCGATTCCTGAGGCAAATCTGTCTGTACATTCAAGAATATTCAGTAGATTTTTCGTAATTTGCGCTCCGTTAGCAAAAACGGAAGCAAATGAACGAAGAATCCTTGATGCGGTCAAGAATCAGGAAGATTCTGATGATCTGCAGCAACTACGACGCTTTCGCCCTTGAGGAGGACGGACGCATTGAGAATCAGGTCAAGAATGAGTACCGGGAGCTTAACCTGAGCAATCCTCCGAGATTCATCTGGGCAAACTCTTCTTCCCAGGCCCGGGAGATAATCGGTTCCGAAGAGGAGATCGACATGATCATCTGCATGTACAACGAGCAGGACAAGGAGATATTCCCGTTCGCTTCGCGGTTGAAGGAAGATGGCCGAGGGATTCCGTTCATTCTTTTGATCCACTACTCCAAGGCGGTAAGACAGAGGGTTCTGGAGTCTCCACATCCGGGAGTGGACTTCGTGTTCAGTTGGCACGGGAACGCGGATCTTATCCTTGCCATTGTCAAATTGCTGGAGGATGCCGCCAATGCGGAGAACGACGTCTTCGAGGTTGGGGTGAAGGGTATTCTTCTGGTCGAGGACTCGATCCGTTACTATTCGAACTATCTTCCAGAGCTATACAAGATTGTGCTCACGCAGAGCCGTGAGTTCTTGACGGAATCCCTGAACGATGACCAGAAGAAATACCGTAAGAGGTCGAGGCCGAAGATATTCCTTGCGACCTGCCTTGAGGAGGCTATCGCTTATTTTGAGAAGTACAGGAGGAATCTTCTGGGTGTAATTTCCGATGTCGGAATGGTCTTCCACAAGGGCGATGACCCTAAGACAGAGAAACTTGACGCCGGCATCGACCTGGTGAGAATCATCCGTGAATATGATCCCCTGATGCCTGTCCTGCTGCAATCCTCGCAGGGCAGCGTGGCGGAGACAGCCTCCACACTTGGGGTCGGATTCCTGAAGAAATATTCAAGCACGCTTTTCCTCCAGCTCGGGGATTACATGAAGGAGGAGTTCGGCTTCGGGGACTTTGTGTTCAGGGACTCTAACGGAGTGGAATGCGGAAGGGCCGCCAGCCTTTCCCAGCTTGAGAAGATCATCTACGACATTCCTGACACCGTGCTGATGAGCAACACATCCAGAAATATGTTCTCGAAGTGGCTGTATGCCAGAGGGTTGTTCAATCTTGCGGAGACGTTCAGGGTCGAGCATCACACGGATGCCGGAGAATTCAGGGAATTCCTTTTGGACAACATCCAGCGCTATCACAGGAGCATCGGGCAGGGCATAATCACGGAATTCCATAAGGATTCCTATCAGGATTATTACTGGTTCTCCCGTGTCGGTGAAGGCTCGCTCGGAGGCAAGGCAAGAGGACTGGCTTTTCTCAATCATCTTGTCCAGAAATATTCGTTGTCAGAGAGATATGACGGGCTTCTGGTTTCCATCCCTCGAACCATCGTGCTGACGACGGATTGGTTCGACAAGTTCATCGTTGACAATGGTCTGCAATATGTTATTGACTCGGAACTATCTGATGATGAGATTCTTTCCGAGTTTGTGGCATCGACATTGCCCGAAGATCTGACCCAGAACCTAAAGGCGTTTCTGGCCACGGTGGACAGCCCTCTGGCCGTGCGTTCAAGTTCCAAGCTGGAGGACAGCAACTATCAGCCTTTCGCCGGTGTGTACGCGACTTATATGTGTCCTCCTGTGGAGAACAAGGACAGGATGCTGCGTGAGCTTGGCAAGGCCATCAAGAGTGTCTATGCCTCGACATTCTTCAAGGGCAGCCGTAACTACATCCAGGCCAGCGGGAACCTGCTTGGAGAGGAGAAGATGGCCGTGATAGTCCAGGCAATCTGCGGAACGGTTCACGGTCACGATTTCTACCCGATGATGTCCGGTGTCGGACGTTCGCTGAACTCCTATCCCATTGGGGCTGAGAAAGCCACTGACGGTGTCCTGAATGTGGCTTTCGGCTTGGGAAAGACTGTTGTGGACGGCGGCCGTACCTTGCGTGTGGATCCTCTGCATCCCAAGAAAATTCTCCAACTGTCCAACCCTAAACTGGCGCAGCGGGACACGCAGAATGAGATGTTCGTGCTCGATCTGCGGCCTTCGGCCTTTAAGATTTCCAAAAACGACGGAGTTAATCTCAGGAGGATCCCGGTGGCAGACGCGCTTACTGAATATGACCGTCCGGAACTGGTGGCGTCCACCTATAACGCATTGGATGACAGGATGGCCCCAGGAATCAGCATAAGAGGAGCAAGGGTGGTTTCCTTTGACGGAATATTCCAATATGACCGCTTCCCGCTCGCCAAGGCTCTCTCGGAGATCATGTCTATATGCCGTGACGAGCTGATGAGCGAGGTCGAGATCGAGTTCGCTGTGGATCCGGTCAAATCTTCGGAAGGAAAAGTCGCCGACCTTAAGCTGCTTCAGGTCCGGCCTGTCTCCAGCGGAATCGGTTCGCAGACCTCCTCGATCGAGGATGCCGAAGCGATTGTCTCCCACAAATTGATACGCAGCGACAACGCTTTGGGCAACGGGTATTTCACCGAATCTTCTCATATTGTGGTTATCTGTCCGGAATCGTTCGACAAGATGAAGACAGGCTTGATGGCTGAGGAGATTTCAGAGATCAACGCCCGGTTTGCCGCTAAGGGAGAGACATATTTCCTGGTCGGTCCCGGACGTTGGGGATCGTCGATTCCAACCCTTGGAGTGCCGGTGGCATGGACTGACATCTCCGCCGCGAGAATGGTCGTTGAATATGGCATCGACGGTTTCAGAATCGATCCGAGCCAGGGCACGCATTTCTTCCAGAACATCACCTCGCTTGGAGTAGGTTATCTTTCCGTAGATCAGTACGCCGGTTCGGGAATGATTGACTTTGATGCGCTTGCAAGACTGGAATGTGAGTGTGAAGGCAAGTTCGCAAAGGTTCTGAAAGTCAGCGGACTGACTGGATTCATTGACAGAAACAAAGGCAAGGCTTTGATCGGATTTTAGTTATGGGTAAGATGATCATCTATCAGGTTCTCCCAAGGTTGTGGGGAAAGGGAAAGTTCTCGGAGTTCGATCCGGAGACGATGTCGTATTTCAAGTCATTGGGAGTCAGCCACGTCTGGTACACCGGAGTGATCCGGCACGCCACAACGGCCTCAGCCGAGGGATGTCCGGCTTCCGACAGCCAGATTGTCAAAGGTGCTGCCGGGTCTCCGTATGCGATCACAGATTACTACGATGTAAATCCATATCTTGCTGACAATCCGTCCGAAAGGATGGATGAGTTCGAAGCCTTGTTGAAGCGGAGTCACGATGCCGGACTTAAGGTCATCATCGATTTCGTTCCAAACCACGTGTCACGGGATTATGGCGAAGTCGGTCTGGTACATCCTGAGGTCAAGCCGTTGGGTGCCGATGACGATCCGACTGTCCATTGGAGACCGGAGAACGATTTCTATTACTATCCAGGACAGCCACTGAAATTGCCTTTTGACAACCAGACATATTACGAGAATCCGGCCAAGGCTTCCGGCAACTGCTTCTCGCCCTCCCCTTCCGTGAATGATTGGTATGAGACCATCCGGCTGAACTACTGTGATTTCCATACGGAGACTTGGGACAAGATGTACGAGATTGTCCGTTATTGGTGTGGCAAGGGTGTGGACGGTTTCCGCTGCGATATGGTGGAGATGGTTCCGTGGCAGTTCTTCCGGTGGCTCATCCGAAGGGTCAAGGAGGAATTCCCGGATATCATCTTCATTGCCGAGGTTTATCAGAAAGAATTGTATGCCAGATACATAAATGAGGTCGGGTTCGATTTTCTCTACGACAAATCCGGCCTTTATGATTCCGTCAGGTCGATTGTCGAAGGCCACGGCACGGCCAAAAGCCTGACTTGGAACTGGCAGATTCTTGGTGATTTACAGCCTCGGATGCTGAACTTTCTGGAGAACCACGACGAGCAGCGTTTCGCCTCGGATTTCTTCGGCCGTGACGCCCAAAGGACTTTCGCGGCGTTGGGGGCGGGAATATTCCTGAACACGGCTCCGTATATGGTTTATTTCGGGGAGGAGATCGGCGAGCGCGGAATGGATGCCGAAGGGTTCAGCGGACGGGATGGCAGGACGACCATATTCGACTGGTGGAGGATTTCGTCAATCGGGAGGCTGATTGAATATATTCATACAGACAAGGGACTTACGCCTGAAGAGACGACCTTGCTTGAGAGGTGGCGGCGGTTCTTGAATATGGCCGTGTCGGTTCCGGCGGTGGCGTCAGGAAAAACGTTTGACCTTTGCTACTGCAATTATTACTCGCCGGGATTCGATCCGGACAGGCATTTCGCGTTCCTTCGAGGGGATGGATCAGAGACTTGGCTGTTTGTTTGTGATTTTGCCGTTGCAGAGTCGCTTCGGCAAGCTCAGCGACCAGATGTAATGTCCATCCGCATACCTCAGGAGGCCATCGAATATCTGTCCATAAAAAACCTCGACCCTGAAACCCGGATCGAGGTTGAAGTGTCATCTGACGACTGTGCGATAGTGAGGGTCAACTAACGGAACCTCACATATTCAAGCCTTACCAGTTAAGGATCTTCTTGAAGTCGTACTCCTCAGGATTGGCGACGTAAGCCTTTGCAGCCTCGTAGTCAGCAGGAGTGATGTAGTGGCAGATGTGCCCGTAGTAATTGCGGGCGATTCCGCCTTCGATGTCCACACGGCGAGGAGGGATCTTGCCCTCGGCGTTCTGGAGATCCTTCAGGTAAAGAGGCTGCGCGTTGCCGTTCTCATCCACATAGACCATGCATCCTGTCTCACCCTTTGAGAAGAGCTCATAGACTCCGAGAGCGAGCTCCGTGCAGTAAGAAAGGTCGTAGGCCACAGGATCCTGGCAGCGGACATCGTAGCCGATCTCTACAGGACGGGTCTTCACCTTCATCCCGATCTTCTTGAACTCCTTCTCAAGGATGTCGTTGAAAAGGACAGCCTTGGAGATTTTGCCGAGCTCAGGATGGCCGTGCTCATCGTAGGTCATGTGCACGCCGGTAGCCTTGATGTCCTCTGGCTCAAGGTCATGGAACACACCTTCAGCGACAACGACTGTTCCGTAAGGAATGCCGAGGATCTTTCTCTTGATGATCGCGGAAAGGGTCAGCTTGATGATCTTGTCAACGGTGATCGTGGTGTTGTTGAACATCTCAGGGATGATGGTCATCGGGCAATGTGTGGCCTCGCCGATTCCGAGGGCAAGGTGACCTGCGCTGCGGCCCATAGCGGAGATGAGAAGCCAGTTTCCTGATGTGCGCGCATCCTCGTAAACGGTGCGGGCGATGTGCGCTCCCTCGTCCTTGGCGGAGTTGAATCCGAAGGTAGGCGCGTTATGAGGCAGAGGAAGGTCGTCATCGATCGTCTTAGGGACGTGGATGTTATGGATCGGGTAGTTCTTGGCCTCAAGGAACTTGGCGATTCTGTTGGCAGTGGAGGCTGTGTCGTCGCCACCCACAGTCACGAGAAGCTTCACGTTGTTGTCCTGGAAGAGGGCAAGGTTGAAATTCTGCTCGAAATCCTCGTTGGTCGGCTTGAAACGGCTCATCTGGAGATAGGAACCGCCTCTGTTGAAGTAAGCGTCAGCCTTGAAGAAATCGATGTCTTCGGTGCGGGCCTCCTTACGGAAGAGTCCGGTGTAGCCTTCGTGGAGTCCGATGACCCTGTAACCGTTGGAAAGGAAAGTCTTGGCGACAGAGAACACGACGGTGTTCATTCCCGGTGCAGGGCCGCCGCCGCACAGAATGATGATTGAATCTTTCATATACGAATGATTTAGAAATTTGTATGTTCGTAAAACCGGGCACAAATTTAAGAAACAGTTTTAACTTTTCAAAAAGTAGTCACAAGGTGCGACCTGCCCAATCTTCTTGATGATTTTGAACGGAATGCCGACAATTTTCATTAAATTTGTATTCTTTACGAAGAACTTTGCTGTTATGGATCACGAGCAGGCCAAAATACATGTTGAGGAACTCCGGAAAACCCTCTGGGAGAACAGTAGGCGGTACTATGTGGACAACGCTCCGACGATGAGCGATTTTGAATATGACCACCTGATGCGTGAGCTGGAGGATCTTGAAAAGGAGTATCCTGACCTTCTCACTCCCGACTCCCCTACCCAGAGGGTCGGCAGCGACCTTGACCAAAGCGTAGGGGCTAACGCCGAACCTGCAGCCCGCAAGGAATTTGCCCAGTTCCCGCACAAATACCCGATGCTCTCCCTCGGCAACACTTACAACATCGGCGAGATCGAGGATTTTGTGCGCCGTGCCGAGAAGGATCTCGGAGAGGTGAAGTTTACATATTCCTGTGAGTTAAAGTTCGACGGTACGGCGATCTGCCTGACCTATCGGAACGGGAAACTGTTCAGGGCTTTGACCAGAGGTGACGGCGTTGTCGGGGATGACGTGACTGCCAACGCTCTTAAAATCAGTAATATTCCTGAAAAATTGAAAGGGACAGGATGGCCGGATGAGTTCGAGATAAGGGGCGAGATCCTGATGCCTTATGAGTCGTTTGACAGACTGAACAAGGAGCGGGAGGACAACGAGGACCAACCGTTCGCCAATCCGAGAAACGCTGCTTCCGGGTCACTGAAACTGCTTGATCCGTCGGAGGTTGCCAGGAGAGGGCTGATGTGCACGCTCTATCATATTCCAAGCCAGAGTGTGTCTTTTGAGACTCATGATGAGGCTTTGAACGCCGCGGCCTCATGGGGACTGCCGGTCTCAGACAAGAGACGGATCGTACACGGAATCGACGAAATTGAGGAATATATTCATTATTGGGACACGGAAAGGAAGTTCCTGCCGTACGCCACTGATGGAATCGTGATCAAGATCAATGAGCTGGCCTATCAGAACGCGCTTGGATATACCGCCAAGTCACCACGCTGGGCCGTCGCGTTCAAGTTCCAGGCCGAGGAGGCGCACACGAAACTGCTCTCCATCACTTATCAGGTCGGACGCACGGGTGCCGTGACTCCGGTAGCCAATCTTGAGCCGGTCCAATTGGCCGGTACGGTCGTGAAGAGGGCAACCCTTAACAATCAGGACTTCATCTCGCAGATGGACATCCGTGTCGGAGACACTGTCACTGTCATCAAGGGCGGCGAGATCATTCCTAAGATCATTGACGTGGATCTCTCGCTCAGACCATCGGACGCAGTCAGACCGGCGTTTCCTGATGTCTGCCCTGACTGCGGGACCGCGTTGGTGAAGGAAGAGAACGAGGCCAAATGGTTCTGCCCGAACATCGACGGCTGCCCTACCCAGATAAAAGGCAAACTGGTTCACTTCCTCAGCCGCAAGGCGATGAACGTGCTCGCCGGTGACGCGACGGTTGAGCAGATGTACAATCTCGGGCTTGTCAGGACTCCGGCGGACTTCTATTCGTTGACCAAAGGCCGGTTACTGCTTCTTGACGGCTGGAAGGAACGCTCGGCGCAGCGCTTTCTGGACAGTCTGGAGGCATCGAAAAAGGTGACATTCGATCACGTGCTGTTCGCGCTTGGAATCCGTTATGTCGGAGAGACCACGGCCAAGGAGATAGCCCGGCATTTCGGGAATATCGATGCCATAGCGACTGCCACCAAAGAACAACTGCTTGAGGTTCAGGATGTCGGTGAGGTGATAGCGGACAGCGTGTTCGAATATTTCCGTGATTCCAGGCATCTTGCAGACATCGATAGGCTTAAGGTGGCCGGAATCCGGTTCTCTATGGAAGCCAAGGCCGCCGTGTCTGACGCGCTTGCCGGAAAGACGATTGTGATTTCCGGCAACTTCAGCGTCTCGCGGGAAGAGATGAAACGGCTGATAGAGGCCAACGGCGGCAAGAACAGCTCGTCCGTAAGCGGAAAAACATCGTACCTTCTGGCCGGAGGCAAGCCGGGGCCGGAGAAGATTAAAAAGGCCGGGGAGCTTGGTGTCAGCATCATCAGCGAGGAAGAGTTCAGGAACATGCTTCCACAGGCCACCGGCGGGATCTCCGCTGGTGAGCGGAATGTCGAACCGGATCTGTTTTCAGGAATGTTCTAAAGATTTTTTGAGGTGAAAGGATTCCGGAAACTGATATTCAAGTGCAGGCTTTGGTTCCGTTGGGCTAAGAAGTTCTTCGGACAGGATGTCTGGACCCTTGACGAGAATGATCTCTCCAAGGCCAAGGCGCGCCTGGTCAATGATGTCAGGGTCGTGACGGTAGCATTCCAGACATTCGCCGAGCAGAAGATCGGTTTTCAGGCTGTTGCCTTAAGTTATTTCTGCACAATGGCTTTCGTGCCGTTCATCGCTGTGGCTTTCGCGGTGACGAATGGTTTCGGGCTTGCGGACAAACTCAAAGAGTTATTATTTTCCTGGGACATCAGCCAGAGTATCATGGACATCATCCTGAACGCCGCTGACAAGATCCTTGATTCGGCCACCAACGGATTGTTCGGACTTATAAGCGCCCTTACGTTCGTCTGGCTCATCATCTGGATGATGATGAGGGTGGAGACGGTCTTCAACAACGTCTGGAAGGTTCGCAAACTGCAAAGGGCATTCTTCAAACGCATCGGAATCGATGTGATCATCCTTGTGCTGGCACCGTTTGTGGTGCTGCTGCTATATTCAGGTACAATCATATATTCACACGTGCTGGATCTCATCCCGAACTGGATCGGAGCGACGGACACGATCAAGTCGTTCCTCGGCTGGGTTGTGGCGTGGGCTGTCACGGTGTTGATCTTCTCCGCGATGTACAAGTTTATCCCGGCGGTGGACGTGAAGTACCGCTATGCGCTGAAGGCGGCGGTGATAGCCGGAGTGGCGTTTTCCGTGCTTCAGTACCTTTACCTTGAGACTCAGGTGTTTGTGATGCGTCTGAACACGGTTTACGGAACAATCGCCGCGATTCCCCTTTTTATGGTCTGGATGAGGTTCGGATGGCAGATAATCCTTTACGGAGCGCAGTTTTCCTATTCATTCCAGACAGTCAATGAGGGCGGTTTCGTCAAGGGGCTTCCGGGTGTGTCGGAGTCGATTATGAAAAGAGATAAAGATTTGGTTGAAATATGAGTTTCTCACAATTCACAGAACAAGACTACGAACTGATCCGTCAGAGTTACGCCCAGCTTAAGGCTGCGGCGGAGAAACGCTGCGCGAACCAGCAGGAGCTGGACGTTGTCCAGAAAGCGTTCGATTTCGCGAATGAAGCCCATAAGAATGTCCGCCGGCGTTCCGGAGGGCCGTACATCATACATCCGATCGAGGTAGCCAAGATTGTCGTCAGCGACATCGGACTCGGCTACAAGTCCATCGCCGCCGCATTGCTTCACGATGTGGTCGAGGACACGGACTACACGGTTGATGACATCCGCAAGCTTTTCGGAGACAAGATCGCCAGCCTTGTGGACGGCCTTACCAAGATCAAGAATGTTCTTGACAATGAGGACCGCAGCAAGAAACTGGGTGACAGCAATGCCAGGAGTCTTCAGGCCGAGAATTTCAAGAGGATTCTCCTGACCCTCAATGACGATGTCAGGGTCGTGTTGATCAAGCTTGCCGACCGTCTGCACAATTGCAGGACAATCGAGTTCATGCCAGAGTACAAGCGGGACAAGATCCTGAGTGAGACGATGTTCATATTCATACCTCTCGCCCACCGTCTTGGCCTCTATGAGATCAAGTCCGAGATGGAGAACATCTGGCTGAAGTACAAGGAGCCTGACGCCTACAATGAGATCAGCGGATTGATCAACAGCAATCTCAGTGGCCGTGGCAAGCAGATAGATGATTTCATCACTCCGATCGATGCCGCGTTGAAGAGGGCGGGCTTTGATTTCGAAATCCGCAAGAGGGTCAAGACGCCATATTCAATATGGCATAAGATGCAGACCAAGAACATCACTTTCGATCAGGTCTATGATCTCTATGCCCTCAGGATCGTGTTCACACCACCGGCTGACACCAAGGAGAGCGAGCGTGATCAGTGTTACCACATATTCTCCATCATCACGGGAATATACCGCTACAAGCCGGACCGTGTGCGCGACTGGGTGAAGCATCCCAAGAGCAATGGCTATGAGGCCCTGCACTGCACCCTGATGAGCGACACCGGGATCTGGATTGAGGTTCAGATCCGTTCCAAGAGGATGGATGACATCGCGGAGAAAGGTATCGCGGCACATTGGACCTACAAGCAGGAAGGGTACATCAGCGAGAATGACAGCGAGATGGACAAGTGGCTCGCCAAGGTCAAGGAGATTCTCGTCAATCCGGACGTCAATGCTCTGGAACTGCTGGACATCATCCATAATGATTTGACCAGCAGCGAGATCACGGTGTTCACTCCGAAAGGCGACCAGAAATCGATTGTTAAGGGGGCCACAGCCTTGGATTTCGCCTACAGCATCCACACGGAGATCGGCAACAAGGCAATCGCAGCCAAGGTGAACATGAAGCTTGTTCCGCTGTCGCATGTGCTGAGGAGCGGAGACCAGGTCGAGATCATCACCGCCGAGGTAGAGCAGCCTAAACGTGAGTGGCTTCAGTTCCTTCAGACAAGACATGCCCGCAACGTTGTCATCGACTATTTCAAAAGCCGCAAGAAAGAGATCGCGGAGATAGGAAAGAAGATGCTTTCAGAGCAGTTGGAATCGCTTGGCTACAGGATGAACAACGATTCGATCGAAATTCTTCTGGATCATTTCGCCATCCCCGGAGGCAATTCCGAAGAGATGTTCTTCCGGATAGGGATAGGGATAATCAAGCTTGGAGACATGTCCGATGTCTTGGCGTCCGGCAAAGCCGACAAGAGCCATTCGTGGTCTTTCCCATGGTTCGGAAAGAAGAAGGAGACCGCCAAAAAAGAGAAGAATGAATATGTCATTGCTTCTTGTTGCCGACCGATTCCGGGTGACGCCGTGATCGGAATCAAGTCTCCGGACGGCACTGTCACCGTGCACAAGAAATCATGCCCTGTCGCTGACAGCATCGCTTCCAAACATAGTGATTGGCTGGTAGTCCCTCAATGGGACGATGATGACAGCCAGTCATTCCTCGCCCGCCTTTCAATCAGAGGGGTTGACAGGGTCGGCCTCTTGAACGAGATCTCACGGTACATTTCACTGTTCATGGGAGTGAACATGCGCAAGGTCTGCCTGAGCACGGACGGAGGGATTTTCTCCGGTTATATTGATATTTACGTTCACGATAAAGCCATTCTGGAGAGGATGATCCGCAAGCTCAGCTCCATTGATGGCATAAAAAGTGTCGTCAGAACCGAAATCTAAGAAGCTGTTTTGAATATACCCGTTCCGCAATGAAAAAGATTCCATCAATATTCATCCCGTTGATTCCGGCAGCCCTGCTGCTGGCGGCCACCATGCTTCAGCCTTCGTGCGCCAACACAACCCAGGCTCCTACCGGCGGACTCAAGGACACGCTGCCACCGGTTATAAGGAGGGTTGTCCCTCAGCCAGGGGCCGTGTCAGTGCCTGTCCACGGTACCAAGATCGCTTTCACTTTCAATGAATATGTCACCGTCAAGGACCCAAAGGGCATATTCCTTTCCCCTCCGCAGAAAAAAAGTCCTAAATACAAGATCAAAGGAAAGAGTGTGGTCGTGTTTTTTGAAGAGGACCTTCTTCCGAACACAACCTACACCCTCGACCTTACCGGGGCTATCGCGGACAATAATGAGGGAAACATGTTCCCCGGGTTCACGACAGTCTTCTCTACCGGAGAGACTGTGGATTCTATGTACGTGACGGGAATTGTCCAGGACTGCAACACATTGAAACCCATCAAGGGAGCCACCGTGATGCTCTACAAGGACCAGAGGGATTCGGCTGTCTTTCTGGAAAGGCCTGTGGTGGCCGTGAAGACTGACGACTGGGGGTATTTCTCCCTCCGGAACATTCAGGACACCGTTTTCAGAGTCTATGCTGTGATCGATGGCAACGGCAACAACATCTACGATCCGGACGAAGACCGCATAGCCTTCCTCGACACATTGTTCAGACCGGTGAACGTGGTGAATGACAGCGTTCCGGAATTGAAGAAATTCGACATGAAAGACACTTTGGCATGTCTGTCCAGAAAAGCGGAACTTAGGCTTAACATCTTCCGTGAGAAGCCGTCCAAACAATTGCTGATGAACAAGATGAGGACTGGAGACAGGTCAGCCTACATTACGTTCATGGCTCCGGACACGAGAATTGACTCCCTTTGGTTTCAGGGATTCCCTGCAAGCGAGGTCATCACGGAGTTCAACATTGAAAAGGACAGCCTTTTGCTTTGGCTGAATGACCAGAGGGCGATGCCGGACTCATTGCATCTGTGCGTGAAGTATTGGAAGACTGACACTCTCGGGGTGCTTCAGCCTGTGACGGAGAAAGTCAGCCTTGTGGACGAGAACAGGCCCAAGTCCAGGGCGGCCAGAAAAAAGATCGAGCATAAGGACACGATCTGCGGTCTGAACCTCAAGGCCGAGCCAGAGACCTTTGAACAGTACGGCATTTCGTTGGAGTTCGATTATCCGCCTATTCTCGGATCGTTCGATTCGTTGATATTCAAGTCGATAAACCCGAGGCAGAAAGAAAAGAAAGAGGCTTTCACCATAGTTCGTGACTCTTTGAACCTGAGGAAGTACATCATCACACCCGGAGTCAAGATCCAGTCGGGCTATGAGTATTTCTTCAAGGTTCCTCAAAGGGCCTTCAAGGACATCAACGGTCACTGGAATGACAGCACCGAGGTGAAGGTGACTCTTCCGAACGACGATAACCTCAGCCTTTTCACATTGAACCTGACCGGAGTGAACGGCAACAAGTACATTGTTGATCTTCTTGACGAGAGGAAGTCTTCAGTCTTGCGCAGCTACGTGATCGAATCAGACTCCGTCCTGAAGTTCCCTTATCTTAAGAAAGGCAAATACTCAATAAGGATCACGGAGGATCTGAACCGCAACGGAATAGTGGACACCGGAAACCTGCTGGCTCACAGGCAGCCTGAAAAGGTCAAGTTCCTGATGACCAAAGACAGTGACCTGTTTGACATTCCGGAGCGCAGTGAGATCAATCAGGATTTGGATCTGACCACATTCTTCAAATGATGACAAACATGACTATCCGGAAACATATTCTTACAGCGGCCGCATTCCTTGCCGGCATAGTTTGCTGGGGACAGACCGCCGCCGACACTCTCAGGGCCGGCTTCCCTGCCGTGGATGACAGTCTCAAGGTGCCGGACACATATTCAGACATCTATCTTGACACTGTTCAGGTCAACCGTGTCTTTGAGATCAATGACTATTCCATGATAGGTGTCGAGTACGGTGTCTCGTTCAGCAGGATGAGCTTCAATCCACCGTACACCCAGTCCTCGCTTTTTTCTCCGAACACTTTCGGAATTTTTTACACCCGTTACGGCAAGATGTTCGCCTATCTCCCCTATTTCGGATTCAAGGTAGGTCTGCGCTACAGCCACGAAGGTTATAAGTTCAAGGAAAACAAGGACACACAGATTGTTCCGAACATCGAAGGGGCCACACAGGCGGTCATGGATGTCGTGGAGGTCCCGTTCATGGCTCACCTCCACATGGATGGGCTTCACTATAAGGTGATGGCTGACGCCGGGATCTACGGAGGTTACAGGTTGAACATAAAAAGGACTGGTGACCACGTTGATGAGGCAATACTGAACTCATTCAAGGACACGGACCGTCGTTTTGACTATGGAATATGTGGCGGCATTGGTTTCGGCTTGGTGTTCGATCCTCTGGAGTTTCACATCAACGCCAATGTGCGCTACTCCTGGGGAACCATCTATGACCCTGACTATTACAGTAAGGACTATTACAGGTTCGCCTATCCTTTCGACGTGATGGTCACTGCAGGAGTATATTTCCAACTGACCAGAAGAACCGGACGCGGCAAGGCCCAGCTTAGGCGTGAGGCCTACCGGCAAGTATTTAATCCTGATGTGAAATGAGAACTTTGACAGCAAATGTTGGTGATGTCTTGATCGGTGGCGGTAATCCGATCGTTGTCCAGACGATGTGCAACACCCACACTTATGATGTGGATGCCACAGTGGCCCAGTGCGTGAGGCTTAGTGACGCCGGGGCGGAGATCATCCGGATCACTGTTCCGGGGCCGGCGGACGTAGAACATGTCAGGGAGATCAAGTCTCGTCTGAAAGGGCTCGGTGTGATGACACCGATTGTGGCTGACATCCATTTCTCCTCACAGACCGCCATCATGGTGGCTCCGTTTGTCGAGAAGGTCCGGATAAATCCGGGAAATTTCCACAGGGATCACGACGAGGCCCGCAGACAGTTTGCCCAATTGATTGAGGTATGCCGCGAGAATGGGACTGCCATCAGAATCGGAGTCAATCACGGCTCGTTGGGAGATTACATCACCAATCTTTACGGCAACACTCCCGAGGCAATGGCAAAAGCCGCCCTTGAATGGCTGGGAATGTGTGAGAATGTTGATTTCCATAATGTTGTGGTGTCACTTAAGTCAAGTAACACTATTGTTATGGTCGAGGCTTACCGGGAACTTATGGCAGCGATGAAAGAAAAAGGGCTCATCTACCCTCTTCATGTCGGAGTGACAGAGGCCGGCAACGGGGACAGCGGCAGGATCAAGTCTTGTGTCGGGATCTCCACCCTTCTTTCCGAAGGTATAGGTGACACGGTCAGGGTCTCTTTGACCGAGGATCCTGAGGCTGAGATTCCGGTGGCCATTTACCTTGCCGAAAGATACGGCCATAAGATTGTCTCGTCGATGACTTCCATGTCAGTGAGCGGCAGGAAGGCAGTTGCGGTTTACGACTCCCCATCCCGTGAGACTCTTCTGCTGGATGTTTCCTGTGATTTCGGCAAACGATTGCTTGACAAGTCCTTGGATGAACTTGAACTTGACGGGACCTATCTTGATGATTCCGGAAACAAGGTCTCAATCCGGGAGTCCGGCCTTGGCGCCTATCTGGTCGATGAATTGATGCAGGCGGCGAGAAGACGCTTCTACAAACCGGAATATGTCGCCTGCCCTGGATGCGGACGCACTATGTACGATCTCCAGAAGGCGTTTGAGGAAGTGAAGTCCAGAACCTCACATCTTAAGAACACGGTGATCGCCGTGATGGGCTGCATTGTCAATGGTCCCGGTGAGATGGCCGATGCTGATTGGGGATATGTCGGTGAAGGCAACCACAAGGTTACCATCTATAAAGGAAAGACTCCCGTGCTGAAGCATATTCAGGACACGGAAGCCGTGGATCGTCTTGTAGAACTGATCGAGAAAGACCAGTCGCAAGTTATTTAAGTTCTGCGATAACCGTCTCGCAGGCTCTTGTGAAATCCCCCTCTTTCACCTTGACATCAGCGTCAAGCGGGAGGAATATGTCGATTCGTGAGCCGAACTTGATGATTCCGCACTGCCTGCCTCTCTCTACATTGTCTCCCTCTTTTGAGTAGCAGACAATCCTCCTTGCGAAAGTGCCGGCGATCTGCCTGAACAGCAGCTCTCCATGCTCGTTACGGATGACTGTGGAGGAGTGCTCGTTTTTCTCTGAGGCCTTTGGCAGGAAAGCAAGCAAGTACTTGCCCGGATGGTATTTGTAGTAGGAGATTTCCCCGTCCATCGGCCAGAAGTTGGTATGGACATCGAAGAAATCCATGTAAACCGACACCTGGATCCGGTCATCCTTGAAATATTCCTTTTCATAGACCCTGTCAACAATCACGACCTTGCCGTCAGCGATGGAAGTGATCATCTTGCTGTCCCCTTCAGGAATATCCCTGTCCGGAACCCTGTGGAACCAGAACACAAAGAAGGCGAATGCCAACAGGATGACCGTTATCGGAATCGATATGTACAGATTGTGAATGAATATCAACGTGCATGCTATCAGGACTGAAATCACCGCCCAGTTGATCCCTATTGTTCCGTGAGAGTCCTTGTCAACTTTTATCTTCTTCATATCGCTTGTATATTCATTAATTGATTATCAGATTGTTGGTTAAAGCAGGTCGAAGATCGCCAGATAAATTGCCCCGAACGGCATGGCCATGAGAGTGCTGTCGAACCTGTCCAGAAAGCCGCCGTGTCCCGGGATGATCTTGCCGGAATCCTTTACTCCATAGACTCTTTTCCACTGAGACTCAAACAGGTCGCCATAGACTCCGGTCACGGACATTATAAGTGACAGGATGAGGCAGTGGATGAGCGGGAACTTCAATATTCCGAACTCATAAAGAGCGAACGCCGCCAGAACCGAGCTGACAAGTCCGCCGATGAATCCTATCCAGGTCTTCTTTGGCGACACGGACGGAAAGAGCTTTTGCGGGAATATCTTGCCGAGAGATATTCCGAATGCGAACGCCCCGACATCCGAGCACCATATTATGATGAAGAAACAGAGGAGCAGGTTGCCGCTGAAGTTCCCGGCTTTGTCAAAGGCTATGAGGTTTGAGAGCGCTATCGGAACCGCGATGTACAAAAGTCCCGTGTAGATGTTCGAGAATTTGCCATATTCCTCCTTGTCCTTGACGTACAACGAGTTGATCATCACGATGAAGATCGGAACCATCGCGAAGGCCACGAATCTTATAGGAATATGATAGGAGGCCGTGGCGAACAGCAGTCCGAAAAGGAAGATCGCGGCGATGATCGCAAGCACCTTCGAGAAGGTGTAGCTGTTCCCCATTGTGATGTGGTAGAACTCCAGCAGCATCACGGACATGATGAATATTATCAGTCCGGCGAACAGGAACTTGTTGAACATCAGGCAGGCCAACATCCCAAGGATGAAGACCACGCCTGAAATGGATCTGACGACAACGTTATTCATCTCCGTTTTCTGTTACCTCGGTTTCCTTTTGAGCCGGCTCTTCGCCATCCTCGGTCGGTTTGACTTTCGGGCCGAAAATCTTCTCGATGTCCTCGGCGAAGATCACTTCCTTGTCAAGGAGAATCTGTGCCATCTTGACGAAGCCTTCCTTGTGCTCGGTCAGAATCTTGTAGGTTCTGTCGTGAATCTCTTTGACAAGATCCTTAACCTCCTGGTCCATAAGCTCGGCGGTCTTCTCGCTGTAAGGCTTTGTGAGGTCGTAGCCCTTTGATCCGGTCGAATCATAGAACGACACCTCGCCGACTTTCTCGCTCATTCCGTAGTACTGCACCATGTTGTAGGCCATGCGGGTAAGTCTCTCAAGATCGTTCAACGCGCCCGTGGCCGGCTCCCCATTGATGATTTCCTCGGCCACACGTCCGCCGATCAACGCGCACATCTTGTCCATGAGATAGGACTTGGACAGGATTTTTCTCTCGTCAGGCAGGTACCAGGTAAGACCGAGCGCATCCCCTCTCGGGATGAGACTGACCTTGAACACTGGATCTGAATATGGCAGCAGCCATCCCACAGTAGCATGTCCGGCCTCATGGTATGCCGTCGTCCTCTTCTCCGCCGGAGTCATAATCGAACCCTTGCGCTCAAGTCCTCCTACAATCCTGTCAACAGCGTCAAGGAAATCCTGACGGTCAATCTCCTTCTTGTTTCTTCTGGCCGCTGTGAGCGCCGCCTCGTTGCAGACATTGGCGATGTCCGCCCCGGAGAAGCCAGGCGTGTGCTGGGCCATGAATCCAAGATCAAAATCCTTGGCGATCTTGAGGTTGCGGGTGTGGACCTTGAATATTTCCTCCCTTTCCTTCAGCTCAGGAAGATCGACATGAATCTGGCGGTCGAAACGCCCGGCCCTGAGGAGAGCCTTGTCCAGAATGTCCGCCCGGTTGGTCGCCGCAAGTATGATCACACCGGAATTGGTGTCGAAGCCGTCCATCTCGGTAAGCAGCTGGTTGAGCGTGTTCTCACGCTCATCATTGGATGAAAACCCTACGTTCTTCCCTCTGGCTCTTCCGACCGCGTCGATCTCGTCAATGAACACGATGCAAGGAGCCTTCTCCTTGGCCTGACGGAACAGGTCCCTGACTCTGGAAGCACCCACACCGACAAACATCTCGACGAAGTCTGATCCGGATATCGAGAAGAAAGGTACGTTGGCCTCTCCCGCCACAGCCTTGGCCAGCAAGGTCTTGCCGGTTCCCGGAGGCCCAACAAGAAGGGCTCCCTTTGGAATCTTTCCTCCAAGTGCCGTGTATTTCTGAGGATTCTTGAGGAAGTCCACAATCTCCATAACCTCATCCTTTGCTCCGTAGAGTCCGGCCACGTCCTTGAAAGTGACGTTGACTTTTTCCTTGTCGGCCAGCTTGCCGGTGGATTTGCCGACATTGAAGACACCTCCCGGGCCTCCGGCTCCTCCGCCCATGTTCCTGTTGAAGCCACGGAACATCCAGATCCACATGACGATGAGGAGGATCGGGAAGATTATCCATTCGAGGATGCTCGACCACATCCGGCTGTCGTTCTCCATGACGATCTTGACCTGACTCTCGTCAGCCGGAAGCTTCGCGTTAAGCTCTCCGAACTCTTTCTCGGCGTCGAACTTGTCAGACACGAGGAATATGAAATGAGGAGAGGCCGGAGGGACTTTCCCGCCGAATTTGTCGGCGTATTTGCTCAGCCGGTCAGGACGGACCGTGATGTTGCCTTTGAAATCGTTTCTTACGAAATCAATCTCCTTGATGTCCCCTTTCATGAACATCTCCTGAACCTCGGCCCATTCTATTTTCTGAGGATTGGCTCCGCTGTTGTTGAAAAGCATCCATCCGATGCCGAGAATAAGAATCAGGTACAACCATGAAAAGTTGAATCTCACACGGATCACCTTCTTTCTTGGCCCATTGCCGTTCGGTGTGTTTGAGTTATTCGGCATCTGTCTCTTTCTTTTTGGTTTTAGGAACTCGCCTTTCCTTGTACTCCTTGTGGGGAGCGTCGGCCCAAAGCTCCTCCAGCCTGTAGAACTGGCGGTACTCTGTAAGGAAAATGTGGGCCACGATGTCACCGTAGTCCAGAATGATCCAGAAATTATTCTCAAGGCCTTGAGTGCGCAGCGGCTTCCTGCCTTCCTCGCGCATCTTGGCTATGACATTGTCAGCGATGGCGTTGACATTCGTTGTGGAGTCCGCATTGCAGATCATGAAATGATCCGTGATGGCGGTACCCAATGGCCTGAGGTCTATGTCAATGACGTTCTGGGCTTTCTTGTCGAGCATAGCGTCAGCCATAACCCGCAGATCGTGTGTAATCATATCGAGAATGTTTTATATTTTTGCATTTCCATTCAAATGTACAAATATACGACAAATTCTGAACCAATGAAAGAGGAAGTTGACATACTATGGTTGGATGAGGTGGATTCCACGAATAATGAGGCACTCCGTCATATTTCGGAGCTTGACAATCTGTCGGTTATCGCCGCGGTTCACCAAACTTCCGGGCGTGGACAGAGGGGAAACTCTTGGCTGACCCACGCAGGGAAGAACATGACATTCTCAATGGTCGTCAAGTTTGGTGATGGCGCATTGCCTCCTCTTGAGGCTTCACGGCAGTTCGTTCTGACCCGTTGCGTGACATTGGGTGTGTCGGATTATCTGGAATCCGAGGGGATAGACTGCTCGGTGAAATGGCCGAACGACATCTACGTCAGGAACAAGAAAATCTGCGGTATGCTGATAGAAAATACATTGACAGACACCTTCCTTACCGCGAGCGTGATTGGGGTCGGGCTGAACGTCAACCAGAATGAGTTCCCGCCGCAACTTGTGAATCCGGTGTCGATGACAATGCTGACCGGAAAGGAATATGACATCAGGGCGGAATTGCCGAAACTTTGCCGCTTTATACACCACAGACTATGCAGCTACGACAACGCCTATGAATATGCCGCCAGACTCTATCGGTTCGGATCGTTCAATGAATATGTCGTCTGCTCGACAGGGGTGCCAGTACGTGCCAGAATCGTCGGG
Organism: uncultured Alistipes sp.; assembly: GCA_900544195.1. Lineage (GTDB taxonomy): Bacteria > Bacteroidota > Bacteroidia > Bacteroidales > UBA932 > Cryptobacteroides. The sequence goes on from UQUJ01000004.1 coordinate 54,772, forward strand.
GTCTCCGACCGTGGTATGCTTTGTCTTGAAACGGAAAAAGGCGAACGTTCCGAGTTCGCCTTTAAGGAGATAAGTTATGTCATCTAACGAAGTTCGGCAATAGCTTTGGCCGGATTCTCGGCTTTGAAGACAGAGCTTCCCGCAACCAACATCGTCGCTCCCGCGTCAGCCAGGATTCCGGAGTTGGAAGCGGAGACTCCTCCGTCCACCTCAATGTCCTTGACAGTACCTCTTCTGTCCATCTCGGCCTTGAGGGCTTTGATTCTGTCGATTGACTCCACGATGAATTTCTGTCCGCCGAATCCGGCGAAGACTGACATGATCAGGAAGAAGTCCACGTCCTCGATGTACGGGAACAATCTTTCGACCGGGATGTCAGGGTTGATGGCAAGTCCGGCCTTGGCTCCGCAGGACTTTATCAGCGCAATGATGTCCTTGGGTTCCTTGCCGGACCGGTCGGCGGCCTCCAGATGGAAACTTATCATGTCTGCTCCGCATCTGGCGAACCGTTCGATGTACTTGTCCGGATTGATGATCATCAGGTGCACGTCCATCGGGACGGTGACGGCTTTCGCGATAGCCTCCATCACCGGGAATCCGAACGAGATGTTCGGGACAAGGCTGCCGTCCATCACGTCAATGTGGATAAGGTCGGCATTCTCATTGACCATCCTTATGTCCGGCTCAAGATTCAGGAAATTGCCGGAAAGTATTGAAGGTGCTATCTTTACCATATCATCCAAAATTGGTCACGACATCAGCAAGGTGCCTGGTGAACTTGTCAAGGGAGGCAAGCTCAAGTTTCTCGCCCGGAGCATGTACTCCACGCAGTGTCGGGCCGAACGATATCATGTCCAGATCCCCGAACTTCTCACCGAAAAGTCCGCACTCAAGCCCGGCATGGATGGCCTTGACCTCAGGCTCGCATCCGAACAGTTTCCTGTACGAATCCACGCACACACGCAGAATGTGGGAATCAAGGTTCGGCTTCCACCCTGGATATTCAGAAAGGTGTGTCACCTCGGCCCCCGCGAGCAGGAAATTGGCCTCCACCTTGGCCGCCATCATTTTCCTTGCGGAGCCGGTCGAGCTGCGCTGGCTTGTGATGATCTCGATCCTCCCCTGCCTGTTCATCCTTACAGCGGCAAGGTTGGTTGATGTCTCCACAAGTCCCGGAATGTCCTGACTCATGGTCTCGATCCCGTGAGGGCAAGCGAAGAGAGACATTATCAGCCTCCTTGCCACATCGCTCATGATCGGCTTTTCTGTGCATCTGTATGTCTCGCCACAGAATGTCATGCCGGGATCTGTCTTGAAGTACTCATTCTTCAGATCCTCACCGAAAGCGGTGAATCTTGCGATAGTGGCGTCTGTGTCGGGAACGGCGATGATCGCCTCGCACTCTCTCGCTATCGCGTTCGGCTTGTTGCCGCCTTTCAGCATGATGAGCTGGAGTCCGTGCTCCATCTCAGCGTAAAGGAATCTGGCCATCTGCTGCACGGTGTTCACGCGGCCTTTGTTGATGTCATCCCCACTGTGACCGCCAAGCGCTCCGCCGATCTCCAGCCTTACAGGCTTGCATCCTTCCTTGAAGTCTTCCTGCACATAATTGAAGACGGCCGTTGTGTCAAGACCACCGGCGCAGCCGATGAACATCTGTCCTTCATCCTCTGAATCAAGGTTGATGAGCGTCCTGCCTGTGAAGAATCCCGGCTCCATTCCGAAGGCTCCGTCCATTCCGGTCTCCTCTGAGACCGTGAACACACACTCGATCCTTCCCATCGGAAGATCGCTGTCCAGAAGCGCGAGCATCGCGGCCACGCCGATTCCGTCATCGGCACCGAGCGTGGTGTCCTTGGCGATCATCCAGCCATCCTCGATGACATATTCAATGGGATCCTTGAGGAAGTCATGCTGAACGCCGCTTCTCTTCTCGCAGACCATGTCCTGATGGCCTTGAAGAACCAACGTCGGCACATTCTCCTTGCCTTTGCTGGCTTCCTTGACTATGCAGACGTTGTTTGTCTTGTCGGTTTTACATTCAAGACGCCTCTCCTCGGCGAAATGCTGAAGAAAGGCTGTCATTGGCTCTTCATGTCCGGACTCCCTTGGAATCCGTGTGATTTCCTTGAAGATTGAGAGTACTTTTGCTGAATTCATTTGTCACCTTTATTATCTTGCCACAGGCACAAGCATCCTCTCGATGTCGGTCACGTACTGTTTGAACATCCTGTCAGTCGTTATCAAGTCCGACACTGTGGTGCAGGCGTGAAGCACTGTGGCGTGGTCCTTTCCTCCAAGTTCCATACCAATCGTGGACAAGGAACATCCGCCTATCAGGTTGCGGCTCAAGAACATGGCTATCTGCCTGGCCTGAACGATCTGTCTCTTTCTCGATTTCGACAGAAGGGTCTCGCGGGTTATGTTGAAATATTCGCAGACAACCTCCTGAACCTTGTCTATGGTCACCTCGTTCCGCTCCTCTCCGACAATGTTGCCGGTGACTTGCTCCGCCAGTTCTTTCGTGACTTCTTCGTGACATAGCGTCGCATTGGCTATCAGTGAGATGAGCGCACCTTCCAACTCCCTGAAATTGGACCTGATCTTGTTCGCGAGAAGCTCCAGAACTTCATCGCTGACCGTGACTCCCTCCCGCGCGCACCTTGCCTTGAGCATCGCGAGTCTTGTGTCATGATCCGGTTTGGACAGTTCGATGGAGAGTCCCCATTTGAAGCGCGAGAGAAGCCTCTCCTCAAAGTTCATCAAATCCACCGGCGCGCGGTCAGAGGTGAAAACAAGCTGCTTGCCGGATTGATGGAGGTGATTGAATATGTTGAAGAACGCATTCTGTGAGGCCGGACCTATAAGTTCCTGGATGTCATCCATGATGAGGACGTCAATCCTCATGTAGAAAGCCATGAAGTCTGTCAGCTTGTTCTGGACGTTGACCGCATTGACGTACTGTGTACGGAATTCGTTTCCGGTCACGTAAAGTACCACAAGATCAGGGTAGGCCTCATGGATGGCTATGCCTATCGCCTGAGCCAGATGCGTTTTTCCCAAGCCCGGACCGCCGAAGATGAACAGCGGGTTGAACGGAGTCTTGCCTGGCTTGTCAGAGATGCTTATTCCGGCGTTGTAGCCCATCTTGTTGCATTCACCTTTTATAAGGTTGTCGAAGCAATAGACAGGATTGAGCCTTGGATTGATCTTGAGTTTCTGAATTCCGGGGAAAACAAAAGGGCTCGGATTCCCCGATGGCTGGAATGTGTTGATCGTCACCGGCTTGTTCTCCGGCACGTTCCCGTGCGCCGCCGTGAACACCATCGCCCGTTCCTTCTGGACCGGATGGATTCTGTATAGCAGTCTGGCGTCCTGGCCGATGACCCTTCTCAGTGTCATCTTGATGATTGGCAGAAAGGCATCCTCCAGATAACTTCTGAAGAAGTCAGTCGGCACTTCGACTGTAAGTGTCGATCCTTCAAGAGATACCGGAACGATGGTTTTGAACCATACCTCGAACTGCTTCGGCTCCACATTCTGTTCGAATATCCGTAAACACTCGTCCCAGACAGAGATATGTCTTTCCAATTCAACCATTGCCTTAGATGATGATAAATTTGAAAACTAGAAATTGATCCCTCATTTTTTCGTGGTACAAAAATAGGGGAAAATTAATTCATAAAAAATCTTTTTTTGTATTGTTTTTGATTTTTATTTTCCTTATATGACCGAATGTTTAGGAAAAATTGCTTCGTGTAATATTATGAGAATCAATGTTTTACATTTTAATAATTTTCTAACTGTCCCATAATCAAACAGGTTATAGTTTTGAGTTATTCAAAAAATACTCCGAGGCCTTGATTTAAGTGAATGAATGTTAGGAAATAGCTTCTCATCGCATCCTTTCCGAGGTGCCGTTTTCAATTTTGACCATGAACGAATCCTTGAAGTCCATCCTGATTCTGTCATGTTTTTTTTGGGCAGTGTCAAGATCTTCTGAAAAACCTATGATGTATTTGTACAGCCTGCCATACTGAAGCCTCATGACATCATGGCCTTTGAAAAACCTGTCATTCTTCTCCATGGTTTTCGACGAGACCAGCACCTGCGTGCCATATAATATCTTATCCGATTTATCTTCAGTAACTATTGGATTGTCATCTTTAGTCATTGTTTGGGCATTGGCGCTATTCCTGTCCACGCCCTTGGCTTCATTTTCCTTTACTTGTTGTGGTTGGGACGAGGTTTTGGCGGCATCGGTGCCGTCATATTCCTTCTTGTACTTCCTGAAAGCGTCGTAGATGTCAGAGGCTATCCTATCCCTCCCCTTTTCCGTGATCAGGGCCTCTCGGTCAGCCGAGTTGGACATGAAGCCGCATTCCACCAGGACGGCCGGCATGGCGGTTCTCCACAGCACATAGAATGGATCCTGCGAGATTCCCCTGCTGTGCTGGATCGCGCCACCCTTCATCTCCTTGTCAACCATCTGTGCGAACTTGAAGCTTTGCTCCAGGTAGGCATTCTGCATAAGGTTCATGAATATGTAGGACTCCGGGTCGGCCGGGTCGAAGCCCTCGTACCTCGTCGTGTAGTCGTCCTCAAGCTTGATCACAGAGTTCTCCCTGCGGACCACATCCATGTTGCCGGCGTAAAGATCCTTGTTCTTGCTCGTGTACTGTCCGAGTATGTGGATCGAGTAGCCGTTCGGGCCGTTCCTCTTGCCGTCAACCGAGTTTATGTGGATGGAGATGAACAGGTTGGCGTTGTTGCGGTTGGCTATGTCCGCCCTTCCTTGCAGCGTCACGAACGTGTCGTCGCTTCTTGTCTGGATGACCTTGACGTCTGGGTAGCCGCCGCTGATCTTGGCGTTCAGCCTCTTCGCTATGTCAAGGACGATTGTCTTTTCCATGGTTTTTCCGCTCGGACTGACACAGCCGGCGTCCTTGCCTCCGTGCCCAGGGTCGATGACAACAGTTGACAGTCTGATGGCGGCGGACGGATCCTGCGCCAAGGCGGAGAATCCTGCCACGGAAAGTGAGAAGGCCGTGATTACGGCAAGAAAATTGCGATGTAAATCCAAAATATGTAGTATATTTGTCTTTTGCAAATTTATAAAATAATTGCAATTCAAGAAGCATACATATAATATTATCCTCATAGCGGCCTTGGCCGCGCTGACGGGACTGACAATGTTCGGACAGGATCTGAGGAGGGACAGGCGCCTTAGGAAGGCTGCTGAAGCCGTTTCTTTGCCTGACACGTTCAAGCAGGTTTCCAATGATTCCACTGTCCGTCTGACGGATTCTGTTCCGCCGCTTCAGGACTCGCTTGCAAGAAGGCGAGACTCCATCCGGGTAGCGGATTCGACATCCAGGGCTGACTCTTTGTTCATGCTGGACAAGAGTTCCCTTTCCAGACCGGCATTCTCCGGGGCGAAGGATTCGATCAGACAGGATTTCTCGAACGGGCAGCGCAAGATGTACTACTGGGGTGATGTCGAGGTCTCTTACGACAACATCAAGCTGAAGGCTGATTACATGGAGTATGACATGGCCACCGGGACAGTCTTCGCGAGAGGAACCTACGACAGTTTGTCCAAGGAGTGGAAAGGCCAGCCGGAGATGACTCAAGGGGGACAGACTTTCAACATGGAGGAGGTCCGGTACAATTTCAACACCCGCAAGGCCAGGATCACGAACATGATCACGAAAGAGGATGACGGCATCCTCCACGGAAAGAACATCAAGATGATGCCGGACAAGTCCATCAACATCACCAAAGGCAAATACACGGTCTGCGATCTGGAACATCCTCACTATTATCTGAAGTTGTCATCAGCCAAGGTTGTCACAAAACCGTCCCAGAAGACGGTGTTCGGGCCGGCTCATCTTGTGGTCGAGGACGTGGATCTGCCGATCGGCATTCCGTTTGGCTTTATCCCGAAACGTCCGGACAGGGCCACGGGACTACTCATGCCTTCTTTCGGGGAGGAAAATGCCAGAGGTTTCTACATGAGGGACGCCGGAATGTACTTTGTGCTGGGTGACTACTTCGACATGTCGCTGACTGGAGACTACTATACTCTTGGATCATGGGCAGCCAATCTGAACTCCAGATACATGGTAAAGTACAAGTTCAGCGGCAACCTTGCCGTCAACTATTCCGTTGACCAGACCGGTGAGAAAGGAAGCACGGACTTCTTCCAGAGCAAAAACTTCGGAGTAAGATGGTCGCACTCACAGGATTCCAAAGCCCATCCAGGAACCTCGTTCTCGGCCTCGGTCAATTTCTCAAGCCCTTCCAACAGCCGCTACAACTCGCATTCGGTGTCGGAGGCTCTGCAGAACCAGATCTCGTCCTCAGTGTCATATTCAAAGAACTGGAACGGCAAGTTCAACCTGTCGGTCAACGCGCTGCACAGCCAGAACTCGAGGGACAGCTCATATTCATTCACCCTTCCTAACGTCACGTTCTCCGTCTCGACATTCTATCCGTTCAAGATCAAGAACAGGGTCGGGAAGGAGCGTTTCTACGAGAAGTTCGCGCTTGGCTACAACACCTCCATCCAGAACAAGATCAACTTCAAGGCTTCCGAGTTCGGCGAGCCTGGGTTCATGGACAAGTTCCAGAACGGAATGGCGCACAACTTCTCCATCAAGCTTCCGGATTTCACACTGCTCAAGTATTTGAATGTGGCTCCGAACGTAAGCTACGGCATGAACTGGTTCTTCAGGAAGAGCGAGGCATATTTTGATCCGGAGACAAACAGCGTGAAGACAGAGATGGGAAAGCAGTTCGGTACGTTCGGGGCGACGCACAATTATTCCGGCTCCGTGTCGATGAGCACCCGTATCTATGGAATGTTCGATTTTGGCAGGTACCATAAGATCCAGGCGATCAGGCATGTCATCTCTCCAAGCGTCAGCATGAGCTTCAGCCCGGAGAAAGGTAAGGCTTTCAATGGGTGGCGGACGCTCAATTACATCGACACTCTTGGTGTGCGGAAGTCCTATGACTACAACATCTACCAAGGGCAGATAAACTCGGCGCCGGGAAAGGGAAAGTCCGCCACAATGAGCATCTCGATCGGCAACAATCTTGAGGCGAAGGTGCGTGACATGAGTGACACGACCGGCAAGGGGAACAAGAAAGTGAAGATTCTGGACCAGCTCAACATCTCCACCGGGTACAATTTCCTTGCTGACTCGCTGAAGATGAACAATGTGGGAATATCCATGTCCACATCAATCTTCGGCAAGCTCGGAATAAACGGCAACATGAATTTCGACCCGTACGCCATAAATGAGAGAGGTCAGAGGGTGAACAGGTACAACATCATTGAAAACGGTGTGCCGCTCAGGCTCACCAATGTGAGCGGTTCGCTGTCATATTCATTGTCGGGGAAAGGAACAGTCAAAGGCAACGATGGCTCGAAGTCTTCGGGAGGCGGCGAGGGCGGTTCAGGCAATGCCGCGGACTATTACCGACGAATATACTATCATCCGCTTACAGGTGAATATATTCCCGGAGGATGGCTGTACTATACCAATCCCAATGTGCCATGGAGCGTGAACCTCAATTATAACTTCTCGATGAACCGTTCCTATAATTATGCGAACAACCAATTGAGCAGGAAGGACAACATCACGCAGACCCTCGGAGTTCAGGGCAATGTCCAATTGACACCGAAGATGTCGGTCCAGGCGCAGTCCGGATGGGATTTCACGGCTATGAAGATGACAACCACGCAGTTCTCCTTCAGATATGATCTGCACTGCTTCAACATTTCCGTGTCATGGGTTCCGTCGGGTATGTACCAGTCATATTCGTTCCTCATCTCCGCGAATGCCGCGGCTTTGGCGGATCTGCTGAGATTCAAGAAAAGTACCAGCTATTGGGATAAATAGTTTGGATATTCTTAATAAATATCTTATATTTGCATGCTGACGTTTTCAGCAAAAGCCTAAAGGCTGATAATCCACGATATTATTTTCTGAAATCAAGTCCGGTATGACGACTCCGGAATCATTTTAAGTCTATGCCTTATAATTTATTTGAACTCACTCAGATGAGCAGAGAGCAACTTGAAAAAGTCGCTCAGGATCATCAGATCAAGAACATCAAGAAATTCACAGATGAGAATCTGTCATTCGCGATACTGGACGCGCAGGCTGCCGCGGCTTCTCTCCAACCGATAGAAAAACCGAAGGCCAAGCGTGGAAGACCGCGCAAGAATCCACTTCCGGAACAGACCCGGACTCGGGCCACAAAGCCTGTCGCTTCCAAGAATGACAATAAGAAAGCCAAGGAGGAACAGGACGCAAAAACGGAGCGGCAGAATATGAATGCAGAGCCTAAGGTTGAGCAGACTACGACTCCGGTTCCTGGTCAGGACGCTAAACCAGCGCCGAAGAAAAGAGGACGCAAGCCAAAGTCGGCATCCGTTCAGCCGCAGGCCGAAGCAGCCGTTCCTGACATTGACAAGAAGCCGGAGAGTGTGACAGAAAAGTCCGTTTCTGTGGAGGAGACCGCGCAGATGATTCCTGACGCTACTGCGCCGTCCCAGTCTGAGAAGCCTGTCAACGGCAAGGAGTTCATTCATGCGCTTTTTGATGATCTTAAGGATGATCCGGCAGCTCATGCCGACATCAGCCGCCGGAAGCAGAAAAATAAATTTCAAGGACAAAATGGCCAGAATCCTAACCAGTCGAAGCCCCAGAATTTCCAGAACCTAAAGCCAAAGGCTCCGGAGGTTGAATTTGACGGCACGGTGGAGGCTACCGGAGTGCTTGAGATCATGCCGGACGGGTACGGCTTCCTTCGTTCCTCTGACTACAATTACCTGAATTCACCTGATGACATCTATGTCAGCCAGAGCCAGATAAAGAACAACGCCTTGAAATCAGGCGACACTGTCACCGGTGAGATCCGTCCTCCAAAGGAAGGGGACAAATACTTCCCTCTCGTAAAGATCAACTACATCAACGGCCGTACTCCGGACTACATCCGCGACAGGGTTCCGTTTGATTTCCTTACCCCTCTTTTCCCTGAGGAGAAGTTCAACCTTCTTGGACACGGTCACCAGAGCGACCCATCCTGTCGAATCGTGGACATGTTCACCCCAATAGGGAAAGGTCAGCGTGGTCTGATCGTGTCACAGCCGAAGACAGGTAAGACAATGCTTTTGAAGTCCATAGCCAATGCCATCGCGGACAATCATCCTGAGGTCTACGAGATCGTGCTTCTGATTGACGAGCGTCCTGAGGAGGTCACCGACATGAGCCGCAGCGTGAAGGCCGAGGTTGTGGCCTCGACTTTCGACGAGCCGGCAGACAGGCACGTGAAGGTCGCGAATATGGTTTTGGAGAAAGCACGCAGACTCGTGGAGTGCGGTCATGACGTCGTGATTCTGCTTGACTCGATCACCCGTCTTGCCCGTGCGTACAACACTGTGCAGCCGGCTTCCGGTAAGGTTTTGACCGGAGGTGTGGACGCAAACGCCCTGCAGAAGCCGAAGCGTTTCTTCGGTGCGGCGCGTAACATCGAGGGTGGCGGTTCGCTGACAATCCTTGCCACAGCCTTGACCGAGACTGGCTCCAAGATGGATGACGTGATCTTCGAGGAGTTCAAAGGCACCGGCAACATGGAGCTTCAGCTTGACAGGACCTTGGCCAACAGGCGTATCTTCCCTGCCGTGAATGTGGTTCTTTCCAGCACCCGCCGTGACGATCTTCTCTACAGCCGTGAGGCGGCCAACAGGATCTGGATCCTGCGCAAGCTGCTCGCTGACATGAATCCTACCGAAGCGATGAATTTCATGCTTCAGCTGATGGACGAGTACAAGACCAATGACATGCTTCTTGAGAACATGAACAAGGTCACCCCTCGTGATGCCAAATTCTACGACTCGTTCTAATAGATTAAGGAATATATGAATAAAGGCGATTGAATATCTTCAGTCGCCTTTATTTATTTTCTAATTTTGAATCAACTGAAAGGCAGTTACCTCCAGCGATCCTCCCCACAAATGCTGCTCGCTATGAAGATCCACTGGACCTTCATTAATCGCTCACGACCTCCCTCTTCGGGAGCCAAAGTCGCTTGCGGCAACTGCCTTTCAGTTGATTATGGTATAACAATCCGAGATGTTTTTATAGCCGAATATTTGGTGTGGCAGACTATGGCCGCCCGTGGCCATATGAACGGGTGGACCGCCGTAGGCGGGACGGGATGGAGCGCGTAGCGCGGAAGTCTGCAGCACCAAATATTCGGCTATGGAATCAAATCCAGAGATCAATACTGATCCCAGGACTTGATTTGGATGTCGTTCACGCTGGTGGAGCAGAAGGCGCGGATGAAGGCGGTGGCGAGACGGGCGTTGGTGAAGAGGGTGACGTTGAAGTCGATGGCCGCTCTTCTGATCTGATAGCCGTTCGACAACTCCAGCTCGGAGAAGTTTTTCGGGATATTGATCACCATGTCAATCTCTTTGTTCTGAATCATTTCCAGTGCCGGCTTAAACCTTCCCTTGAAGTTAGGGTTGTCACATTCGCTTGGCCAGAGAACCTTCGTGGCAGGTACGCTGTTCTCGACAAGATACTTGTATGTGCCACCTGTAGCGTAAAGTTCATAACCTTTCTCCACGAGAAGTCGGCAGGCCATCAGCATGTCGGCTTTCTGAAGCGGATCTCCGGTTGACAGCAGAACCCTCTTCTCCGGTATCCTCTGCCCTACCGAAAGCACGGACTTGAGCAGAGCCTCGTTAAGGTCATCGCCCAGACAACCGACCTCACCGGTAGAAGACATATCCACACCAAGCATCGGATCCGCCTCCTCAAGTCTCGCGAAGGAGAACTGTGAGGACTTGACACCTACATAGTCAAGGTCAAACGCACTCTTTTGAGGAGCCGCAGGATGGAGACCGAGCATTACCTTGGTGGCCAATTCAATGAAGTCAATCTTAAGCACCTTGGAGACGAACGGGAAGCTTCTGGAGGCACGAAGGTTACACTCGATGACCTTGATGGCGTTCTCTCTGGCGAGGAACTGGATGTTGAACGGACCGGAGATGCTGAGCGCGCCGGCAATCGCGCGGGCGATCTTCTTGATCCTGCGGACGGTCTCCACGTAAAGCTTCTGCGGAGGGAACTGGATCGTGGCGTCCCCGGAATGGACACCGGCATATTCAATGTGCTCAGAGATGGCGTAGGCAAGGATCTCTCCATTGTCGGCCACCGCGTCGAATTCTATCTCCTTGCTGCGGGTGTAGAATTTGCTGATCACGACAGGATGCTCCTGGGAGACTTCCGCCGCCAGGCTGAGGAAGTGACGGAGCTTCTCCTCGTCGTGGCAGACATTCATAGCGGCTCCGGAAAGCACGTACGACGGTCTCACCAGCACAGGGAAGCCAACCTTCCTGATGAAATTGTCCACCTCGTCGATGGTCGTGAGCTCGCTCCATTCCGGCTGGTCAACCCCGAGGTTGTCCACGATGCTGGAGAATTTGTGACGGTCCTCGGCCTTGTCGATGTCCTCGGCGGAGGTGCCGAGAATCGGAACGTTGTGCTTGTGAAGCTTGAGGGCGAGATTGTTAGGGATCTGGCCACCCACGGAGACAACGACTCCGTGAGGAGTCTCAAGGTCGATGATGTCCATCACCCTCTCGAAGGTGAGCTCGTCGAAATAGAGCCTGTCGCACATGTCGTAGTCGGTGGAGACCGTCTCCGGGTTGTAGTTGATCAGCACTCCCCTGTAGCCCTGCTTCTGGATGGTCTGGAGACAGGTTACGGAACACCAGTCGAATTCCACGGACGAACCGATCCTGTAGGCTCCCGAGCCGAGGACAATCACCGACTTGCCGTCACGCTCATATTCAATGTCACTCTTCGTGCCGTTGTAGGTCAGGTAGAGGTAGTTCGTCTGTGCCGGGAATTCGGCGGCGAGGGTGTCTATCTGCTTCACGACAGGGACGATGCCGTGTGATTTTCGATGTTCACGGACAACATCCATGTTGGCTGTCGAGGTTCCTTTGTCCTTCCAGATGGCTCTCTGGATCTGGAAATCGGAGAAGCCCTCCTGCTTGGCAAGACGCAGGAGCTCCACCGGCATGTCCTCAAGAGTGTCGTAGGTGTTCATGTCCTCGTAGGTCTTGACGATGTTCTCCAGCTTATTGAGGAACCATTTGTCGATCTTGGTCAGGTCGTGGATCTGATCTACCGTGTAGCCGGCGCGCATGGCCTTGGAGATCACGAAGATGCGTTTGTCTGTCGGCTCCCGGAGAGCCTCCTCCAAGTCGGCGACCTGGAACTCCTTGTTGCCCACGAAGCCGTGCGCCCCCTGGCCGATCATCCTGAGGCCCTTCTGGATGGCCTCCTCGAAACTGCGCCCGATGGCCATCACCTCGCCCACGGACTTCATCGAAGAGCCGATCTTGCGGGAGACACCGTGGAACTTGCTGAGATCCCAGCGAGGAATCTTGCAGACAATGTAGTCAAGCGCCGGCTCGAAGAAGGCCGGAGTGGTCTTGGTCACGGAGTTCTTGAGGTCGAACAGGCCGTAGCCGAGACCGAGTTTGGCGGCCACGAAGGCGAGCGGATAGCCGGTGGCCTTGGAGGCAAGCGCAGAGGAGCGGCTCAGACGTGCGTTCACCTCGATCACGCGGTAGTCCATAGCGTACGGGTCGAAGGCGAACTGCACGTTGCACTCGCCCACTATCCCGATGTGGCGGACAATCCTGATGGAAAGCTCGCGCAGGAAGTAGTAGTCATTGTTGGACAGGGTCTGGGACGGAGCCACGACGATGCTCTCTCCGGTGTGGATTCCGAGCGGGTCGAAGTTCTCCATATTGCAGACCGTTATACAGTTGTCATAGCGGTCACGGACAACTTCATATTCAATCTCCTTCCAGCCTTTAAGCGACTTTTCCACAAGTACTTGCGGCGAGAATGAGAATGCCTTTTCGCAGAGTTCGTCAAGCTGCTCCTCGTTGTCGCAGAAACCGGAACCGAGTCCGCCGAGGGCGTAAGCCGCGCGCACGATGAGCGGGAATCCGAGTTCATGGGCGGCTTTGCGGGCCTCCTCGATGTTGGACGCCGGGTGCGACTTGATGGTCTTCACTCCTATCTCGTCCAGTTTCTTGATGAAGAGGTCACGGTCCTCCGTGTCCATGATCGCCTGGACAGGAGTTCCAAGCACCTGAACTTTGTACTTGTCAAGGATGCCGTTCTCGTACAGCTCCACGCCGCAGTTAAGGGCGGTTTGGCCTCCGAACGAGAGGAGAATGCCCTGAGGCTGCTCCTTGGCGATGACCTTCTCCACGAAGAACGGAGTGACAGGCAGGAAGTAGATCTTGTCGGCCACACCCTCGGAGGTCTGCACTGTGGCGATGTTAGGATTGATCAGGACTGTCTCGATGCCCTCCTCGCGCAGGGCCTTCAAAGCCTGTGAGCCGGAATAGTCGAACTCTCCGGCCTGACCGATCTTGAGCGCGCCCGATCCGAGGATCAAAACCTTCTTTATATTCGTGTTTTTCATAAATTCTTTTTTATCCGAAAGTTACAATTTGCTGATAAACTCGTCAAACAGGAAGTTCGTGTCGGTCGGGCCGCTGGAGGCTTCCGGGTGGAACTGTACCGAGCAGAAAGGCTTGGTCTTGTGGCGGATGCCTTCGTTGGTGCCGTCGTTCATATTCACAAACCAAGGCTCCCAATTAGCTCCGAGGGTCTTGTCGTCAACCGCAAATCCGTGATTTTGCGAGGTGATGAAGCAGCGGTTGGTGCCTGCCATCCGGACAGGTTGGTTGTGGCTGCGGTGACCATACTTTAATTTATATGTGTTGGCACCCCCGGCTCTGGCGAGCAGCTGGTTGCCCATGCATATTCCGAAAATAGGCTTGTCTCCTTCCATCGCCTTGCGCAGGTTAGCTACGGTGACATTGCAGAACTGCGGGTTGCCAGGGCCGTTCGAGATGAAGAGGCCGTCGTAGTCAAGTTTGTTGAAATCGTAGTCCCAAGGCACTCTGACTACTTTCACTCCCCTCTCCATAAAGCATCTGAGGATGTTGTGCTTGACTCCGCAGTCTACCATCACGACTGTCTTGGAGCCGCTGCCATATTCAATCACATCCTTGCAGCTGACGATGGCGATCTGGTTGGCGAGGTTCGGGTCGTCGATCGGGAAATCCTTCTCCACGCCGTCCGGAACGATCATTCCGAGCATCGAGCCCTTCTCGCGCAGAAGTTGCGTGACGGCGCGGGTGTCGATCCCGAATATTCCCGGAATCCTCTGCTCCTTCAGCCATTCGTCGAGGCTCTTGACCGCATCCCAGTGGCTGTAGTCGAAGGAATAGTCGCTTATGACGACTCCCCTCACCCAGATCTTCTCTGACTCGAAGTTCCGGGATATCCCCAGTTCGTCCGTTCCTTCCTGTGGCACGCCGTAATTACCTATCAATGGATAGGTTACGCAGAGAATCTGCCCAGAGTACGAAGGGTCTGTCAAACTTTCCGGATAGCCGACCATCGCCGTCGAGAAGACAACCTCGCCGTCGCACGGCCCGTCATAGCCAAAGGAGAATCCGCGGAACTCGATCCCGTTCTCCAACTTTAATGTCGCTCCTTTTCTTGGTTTCATTTCCTTGCCAATAAATCTGACTTATAGTAAACTTAAACTCTTTGCATCCATTTGGTTTCATCTTTCCCGCCGGCTCCGGGAGGGCTTTCTGGCATTTGACGTCCCCGTGCCGCCGGTCCTCCGGGCGCACCCACGCTCTCCCCTCTCACGGTCAGGAAGAAAAAACGACCATCTCAAACAGTGATGAAATGGTCGGTGAAAGTCTGAATAATCAAAAGAACATCCCCTCTGTGCATCCTGGGACGCACTGCCGCTTAAAGGTATTGAAGTCACACCAAGCATCTGGAAGTTCGTTTGTCCTGCAAATTTAAGCAAAAAAATGGGAATAAGCGGCAAAATATTCAATGAATATAAATTCGCGACCCTTATCCTTGAATATGTTGGCGAATGTTGATAAATTTGCAGGTCGCCTAGGTTGCCTCGAAGTGAGATTACCTTGGTTGCCTCGGTTGCCTCGAAGAGGTGCCTTTGGGCGGCGGATTCGAGGGAGTTTTCCTTGGTTGTCGAGGTTGCCTCGAAAGATGCCTTCGGGCGGCGGATTCGAGGGAGATTTCCTTGGTTGCCTAGGTTGCCTCGAAAGATGCCTTCGGGCGGCGGATTCGAGGAAGATTATTTTGGCCGCCGGGTCGCCTCGAAGAGATGCCTTCGGGCGGCGGATTCGAGGGAGATTATTTTGGCCGCCGGGTCGCCTCGAAGTGACCGGCAATATAATTGACAGGAACAATGTTGAACATCGAAGATACCATCTGCGCCCCGGCCACCGTCCCCGGAACCGGCGCCATAGCCATCATCCGCATGAGCGGAAAAGACTCCTTCCGGATTGCCGATAAGGTAGTATCCTGCAAAGGCTCCACCATTTCTGAAACAGAAGGTTACAAGCTGCGATATGGAGTAGCGCTCGAAGCGGACGGCACTGATCTGGACACTGTCCTGGTCAGCGTCTTCAGGTCACCGCACTCCTACACCGGCGAAGACTCCGTAGAGATTTCCTGCCACTCCTCCAAGTACGTTGTCGAAAGGCTTCTTCAGCGCCTGGTGGACTCCGGAGCCCGCCCCGCCGGTCCAGGCGAGTTCACCCAAAGGGCCTTTGTGAACGGCAAGATGGATCTGGCACAGGCCGAGGCCGTCGCCGACGTGATCTCATCCCAGAACGCCGCCGCCCACAGGGTCGCCTACAGCCAGCTTAAGGGCGGCTTCTCAAAAGAACTGAAAAGCCTCCGCGACGAACTTCTGAAAATGACCTCCCTATTGGAACTGGAGCTGGATTTCAGCGAGGAAGATGTCGAGTTCGCCAGCCGCCGGGAACTGTCAGCCCTGCTGGACGGCGCGCTCAGGCATATTCATTCGCTGACAGACTCCTTCCGCTACGGCAACGCCCTTCGCAACGGTGTTCCGGTCGCCATAGTGGGAGCCGTCAACGCCGGCAAAAGCACCCTTCTGAACGCCCTGGTAGGTGATGACCGCGCCATAGTCTCCGACATCGCCGGCACCACCCGCGACACCGTGGAGGAGACGATGACCATCGATGGCACATTGTTCCGTTTTATCGACACCGCCGGTCTCCGCGAAACCTCAGATGAGGTCGAAAAGATCGGCATTTCACGCTCGTATAAGAAGATGAACGAGGCCTCGATCGTCCTTGCCCTGCTTGATGTCACCGCCTCCGAAGAAGAAAACGAGTATTCGATTTCTGACATAGTCTCAAATCTGGATGTAAAGTCACAAAAGTTGATCGTTCTGCTGAATAAAGTGGATGTTTTGGGTAATAACATTAATGTTAGCCTAATCAACAATTCTGTTTCTAATCCTAATGAAAAAGTAGTTAAGTTATATATTTCCGCCAAGACTGGTTTCGGTCTTGACACACTGCGCACCCTCCTCTCAGACTCTCCAAAGACCGCCACTTTGAATTCTGGCCAGACAATAGTGACCAATCTACGCCACTACCAGTCCCTGATGAGCGCCGCCGCATCCCTGGAGAAAGTAAGATCCTCCCTAGCCACCTCCCAAACCCCCGACCTCCTCTCCGAAGACCTCCGCCAAGCCCTCCACCACCTCTCCTCCATCCTCGGCGAAGTCACCCCCGACGAAGTCCTTGGGAATATCTTTGAGAGGTTCTGCATTGGGAAATAATAACGTCTAAAAATTATTTTCCGTGTCTACTTCTCGCGCGCGGTACACCTACAAGCGCGAAATCCTGAAGCTCCGCATAGAGAATGAACGGCTAAAAAAAAG
>UQUJ01000005.1 GCA_900544195.1 uncultured Alistipes sp.
CCATGGCGCGGTGAATACGTTCCCGGGCCTTGTACACACCGCCCGTCAAGCCATGGAAGCCGCGGGCGCCTGAAGTCCGTGACCGGGAGGAGCGGCCTAGGGCGAAAGTGGTAACTGGGGCTAAGTCGTAACAAGGTAGCCGTACCGGAAGGTGTGGCTGGAACACCTCCTTTTTGGGGTTTTGCTCCGACAGCGGAAGACGCTCTGTACAAGGTTTCGCAGCATCGGAAAAGAAGTATTTCCTGAGGTCTTTTTGACATAGATCGGCGTGTCCGGCCGAACGGAACCGACAGAGTGAAGTTCATTGACAATACTGAGAGATTACAACGAGGTAAGTGTAAGAATTAGATTAGCCGAGATATAGAGATATATAGGTTGATACAATTTCACAACAACGAAAGATTCACAGAGAAAGAGAAGTCAGAGCGCACAGAGGATGCCTTGGCTTCGGCAGGCGATGAAGGACGCGGTAAGCTGCGAAAAGGTCCGGGGACCCGCAAACGGGGATTGATCCGGACGTTTCCGAATGGGGCAACCCGCGCGGCTGAAGGCCGCGCACCAGATCATTCTGGGGCGAACCCGGGGAACTGAAACATCTTAGTACCCGGAGGAGGAGAAAGAAAGAGTCGATTCCCCTAGTAGTGGCGATCGAAGAGGGAAGAGCCTAAACCGTCGTGTTCACGGACACGGCGGGGTTGTAGGACCGGCGACGTTGACATCCGCACCAACCGGAACATTCTGGAAAGTGTGGGCGCAGAGGGTGACACCCCCGTACGGGCGACGTGCGGATGTCATGGCCGGCACCTGAGTAGGGCGGGGCACGTGGAATCCTGTCCGAATCAGCGGGGACCATCCCGCAAGGCTAAAGACTGCCGAAGACCGATAGTGTACCAGTACCGTGAGGGAAAGGTGGGAAGCACCCCGGGAAGGGGAGTGAAAGAGAACCTGAAACTGTGCGCTTGCAAGCGGTCGGAGCACCGGCGACGGTGTGACGGCGTGCCTTTTGCATAATGAGCCTACGAGTTGCTTCGGTCCGGCGAGGCTAAGCCCTTCAGGGGCGGAGCCGCAGCGAGAGCGAGTCTGAACAGGGCGTTCAGTCGGTCCGAGCAGACGCGAAACCTAGTGATCTACCCTTGTCCAGGGTGAAGGCGCCGTAACAGGCGCTGGAGGCCCGAACCAGTTTCCGTTGAAAAGGGCTTGGATGAGGTGAGGGTAGGAGTGAAAGGCCAATCAAACTGGGAGATAGCTCGTACTCCCCGAAATGTCTTTAGGGACAGCCTCGTCGGTTTCCTTCATGAGGTAGAGCTACCGATTGGAAGCGAGGGCTTCGCCGCCTGTCAATTCCAGACGAACTCCGAATGCGTGAAGGTTCCACGACGGGAGTGAGTCGTCGGGTGCTAATATCCGGCGGCGAGAGGGTAAGAGCCCAGACCTCCGGCCAAGGCCCCCAAGAACGGTCTAAGTTGAGACAGAACGAAGTGGCACCGCAGAGACAGCCAGGATGTTAGCTTGGAAGCAGCTATTCATTCAAAGAGTGCGTAACAGCTCACTGGTCGAGCGGAGCCGCGTGGATGATGATCGGGCATCAAGACCGTCGCCGAAGCCGAGGACGGCATGCTAGTCATGCCGTGGTAGGGGAGCATTCCGGTCGGCGCCGAAGGTATGGCGCGAGCCATGCTGGAGCGTCCGGAAAAGAAAATGTAGGCATGAGTAACGACAAGAGATGTACAAACATCTCCGCCGAAAACCCAAGGTTTCCGGGGCCACGCTAAACGGCCCCGGGTGAGCCGGGAGCTAAGGGGAAGCCGAAGGGCGTACCCGATGCCGATGCGGTCAATATTCCGCAGCCGGCCCGTGGGGCGAGGTCGCGACCGAGAAGTGAAACCTCCGCGCGGAGACGGAATTCCGCGTTGAAGGCTGTAGGCGGGAGCCGAGAGCCGACAGTACGGCGAGCCTCCGGGCGAGCCGACAGCGAGGGTAACCAAGCTCGCGAGAAAAGCGACGTAGCGTTAAGACACGGGCCGCCCGTACCGTAAACCGACACAGGTGGGTGGGGAGAGAATCCTGAGGCGCTCGAGTGAATCACGGCCAAGGAACTAGGCAAATTGACCCCGTAACTTAGGGAGAAGGGGTCCCGCGGCGACGCGGGCGCAGAGAAATGGCCCAGGCGACTGTTTACCAAAAACATATGGCTATGCGAAATCGTTAAGATGACGAATATGGCCTGACACCTGCCCGGTGCCGGAAGGTTAAGAGGGGGGGTCACCGAAAGGGAAGCCCTGAATTGAAGCCCCGGTAAACGGCGGCCGTAACTATAACGGTCCTAAGGTAGCGAAATTCCTTGTCGGGTAAGTTCCGACCTGCACGAATGGTGTAACGATCTGGGCGCTGTCTCAGCCGTGAGCTCGGTGAAATTGTAGTGGCGGTGAAGATGCCGCCTACCCGCAACGGGACGAAAAGACCCCGTGAACCTTTACTATAGCTTAGCGCTGATCTTGGACGTCGGATGTGTAGCATAGGTGGGAGGCTTCGAGGCGCGGCCGCCAGGTCGCGATTAGCCGCCAAATGAAATACCACCCTTCCGTCGTCTGGGGTCTAACTTGGAGACAAGGACACCGCTTGGTGGGTAGTTTGACTGGGGTGGTCGCCTCCAAAAGAGTAACGGAGGCTTCCCAAGGTCCGCTCAGGACGAATGGCAACCGTCCGCAGAGTGCAGTGGCAGAAGCGGGCTTGACTGGGAGACAAACAGGTCGAGCAGGTACGAAAGTAGGGCAAAGTGATCCGGCGGTTCCCCATGGGAGGGCCGTCGCTCATAGGACAAAAGGTACTCCGGGGATAACAGGCTGATCGCTCCCAAGAGCTCAAATCGACGGAGCGGTTTGGCACCTCGATGTCGGCTCGTCACATCCTGGGGCTGGAGCAGGTTCCAAGGGTTCGGCTGTTCGCCGATTAAAGTGGCACGCGAGCTGGGTTCAGAACGTCGTGAGACAGTTCGGTCTCTATCTGTTGTGGGCGTTGGAAGTCTGCGGAGGTCTGGCCTTAGTACGAGAGGACCGGGTCGGACGAACCTCTGGTCAACCGGTTGCGGCGCCAGCCGCACCGCCGGGTATCCACGTTCGGTCAGGATAAGCGCTGAAAGCATCTAAGCGCGAAGCCGTCTCCAAGATGAGACTTCCTTAGAGGGTCGTTGTAGACTACGACGTAGATAGGCGGGAGGTGCAAGCGCTGCGAGGCGTTGAGCCGACCCGTACTAATGGCCCGAAATCTTTCATGTGTGGAGTAGTTGTGTGTCTCGCTGTGATCTCTCAAGTGATATTCGCGGTGGCTTTAGCCGCGGGGTTCCACCTCTTCCCATACCGAACAGAGCAGTTAAGCCCGCGCGCGCCGATGGTACTGACACACCAGTTGGGAGAGTAGGTCGCCGCCGTACTTCGGGGAGCCCCGGCATCATTACGATGCCGGGGCTCCTTTTTTTTGCGCGCGGCCGCGGTGCAGACTGCACGTGCACTTGCCTTGCGGACATCATAGGTTTGGAGACCTATGACAGGCTCTTGGACAGATAGTCAAGAATTGCCGCCTTGATGTTTCTGCGGGCATTGGCCGGGTCGAGTGCATCAGAAAGAGGCGTTCCGGCAGGTGTGATTTGAAGTACAGCATTGAAACCTGCATCCAAGAGCTGTTCTCTGTCACTGACCTGTCCGGCTATCAAGATCACTTTGGGTCTTTTGCCTGTGCCAGCGTGTTTTTTGACATATTCGAGAACTCCGGCAGGGACTTTTCCATGCAAGGTTTGCCTGTCAGCCTTGCCTTCGCCTGTGATGATCAGGTCGTATGATTCCAGACCTTGCCTGCGTCCTGAGATTTCCAGTAGCCGATCTATTCCGGGAACCATCTTGGCTGATAGTATTCCACCGAGGGCTCCACCGATTCCTCCGGCTGCGCCAGCTCCCGGGATGTTCATGACATCTTTTCCGGAAAATCGAGAGTATGTTCCGCAAAGCTTTGATAGCCAGGCATCCAACGCTTCCGCTATTTCCGGACTTGCACCTTTCTGCGGAGCGAACATTCTTGCCGCGCCATCAGGTCCACAGAATGGCACTGAGACGTCATAGAATCCAGTGATCTTGCAGGAATCCAATAGCCGGCTATGTGTTGCGGCATCTATTTCATGGATGTCCTTGAGGACTTCAGTATTTCGGAGATAGGTTCCGTTTTCTGGCAGGAACCTGTAGCCCAATGCTCGCAGCATTCCGGTTCCGCCATCACAGGTTGCGCTGCCTCCAAGGCCTAACCAGATTTCCTCGCAGCCATATTCAAGTGCATCCAAGATCAATTCGCCGGTGCCGTATGAAGTTGCCTTGAGAGGATTGAGTTCATCTTTACGCAAAAGCCCCAATCCACTGGCAGCCGCGGTTTCGATGATGGCTGTGCTGTCTGCCAAGCCGTACCTCGCTTTGATTGGCCGTCCGATAGGATCGTGGCAAACTGCTGTCCTGAATGTCCCGCCCAGACTCTCTGTCAGTATTGTCGAAAAGCCCTCACCGCCGTCCGAGACAGGAATGATCTCGGCTTCACCTTCCGTAAAAGCCTCAAGGGCGGCTTTCCCGGCTTCCATAGATGTCAGACATCCCTTGAACGAATCGATGGCGATGAGCGCTTTCATAGACTATGTAGTCTTCTTTCAGGAATATGCCAATGATAACCCACTTCGGAATTAATACTCAGATAGTTCTGCAAGGATATTCCCTAAGTCCGGCTTCAAGTGCGTCGAACGCCTTTTCAAGTTCGGAAATCCCGAGGACATAGGCCAGGCGGATCTGGTCTCCTCCGAATCCCGGTGTCTTGTAGAACGACTTTGCCGGAGTCACCATGGTTGTCTGTCCGTCAAGCCTGAAGTCAGTGAGCATCCATTTCGCAAATTTCTCTGCATCGTCCACCGGAATGCGCGCTATGGTGTAGAACGCTCCCATAGGGGTCGGGGAATACACTCCATCCATGGCGTTGAGACGTGAGATCGCATAGTCACGTCTGGCGATATATTCATTCCTGACTTCCGTGAAGTATGATTGGGGAGTGTCAAGCGCTCCGATTGAGGCTATCTGCCCGTAGACAGGAGGACATAGGCGGGACTGGGCGTATTTCATTGCGGCTTCCATTACTTCTTTGTTGTGGGAGACAATGCATCCTATGCGGCAGCCACAGAGATTGTAACGCTTTGAGACAGAATCGACGAGAATGACATTGTCGGCAAGATCAGGAATATTCATCGCCGAGAAATGTGGCTCGTCCGTGTAGCAGAATTCCCTGTAAACCTCGTCTGAAATCAGGAAAAGGTTGTGCTTTCTGGCTACTTCTCCGAGTGCGAGCATGTCCTCTTTGCTGTAGAGTGTGCCTGTCGGGTTGCCAGGGTTGCTGATGAGGATCGCTTTCGTGCGTGGTGTCACAAGTTTCTCGAACTCTTCGATCGGAGGAACTTTGAATCCGTTCTCTATGTCGGTGTGCACGGCTTTCAGGATGATCCCGCTTTCAAAACAGAATGTGTTGTAGTTCGTGTAGAATGGCTCGATCACGATGAGTTCGTCGCCTTCATCGCAGGCTATCTGAAGCGCGAGGTTGACCGCCTCGCTTCCTGCCACGGTTACGATGATCTCGGGGACGGAAACATCGATTCCGATACCGTGGTAATATCTCTCCGCCAACCCCTTGCGCAACTCCGGCAGACCCGCCGAATTTGTGTAGGAGATGTGGTCCAGAGTATTATTGCGCACTGCCTCAAGGGCGCATTCCGGAGATTTGATGTCAGGCGCGCCGACATTGAGGTGATAGACTTTCACGCCGTCGTTTTGAGCCGCGTCGGCGAAGGGCACAAGCTTCCGGATCGCAGATGCCGGCATGAGGCTTGATTTTTTTGATACATTAACCATCTTGTCAAGGAGTTTTATACACAACTATCTTCAAAGATAGTGAAGAATTTTTTACCTTTGTATTCAGAATTGTACATTTTAATAAATTTGAGTGTTCCGGACGGCTTTGTCTGCCGGAAATCATGGATGACAGTGAAGAAATTTTTTACGGTAATATTGTTGGCCTTATCCGTCATTGCGGCTTCCAGCTGTTCAAGGCGGGTCGAAAATGGCTATAGGACAATTGCCTACGTCAATTCACTGCTTGCGGATTCTCTTTCAGAGTTAAGGACGTTGGCGGAATGCAACGGTAAATCTGCAGGGGCGATTGTTTTGGTGGGTGATCCGGCCGGATGTCTGCGTCTCAGTGAGAAGATGATGCTATGTGACGAGTTCGACAACATCGATGCACGGAAAGTCAGTGATGGTCTGCCTGATTTCGCGGGGGAGACAATTGTCTCGATTCTGAATTTCGCTGACACGGCCTATAAGAATCTGGGAGACACGAAAGACGGTCAGGTGTCTTTGCGGGAATTGACGGTGAACGGTGCGCTTGCCGCACTTAAAAGCCCTTTGCGCTGCAAGGTTCTCATTATCTGCTGTCCGGTTCTTTCTGAATATGGCGGCGAGGATGTGGTAGATCTCTTCGATAGAATCGGCTGCGATGCGCAGGTCGTATATTCGTCAGACACGACACGCTCATTGTCAGAGGCGTGCTTCCTGAAAATGAGGGAAATGAATATGTTTACGCACAACATTTCCTACCCTTCCGCAAGGCTGCTCATGGCAATCAGGGATTCCTTGGATTCTAAGGTGTCCGTCTTGCCGTTCGTTGACAGTCTTGTCCCGGCCTCTTTCCCTGACACCGTCGGGGTCTTGGCTCCAAACACTTATTATTCCTATGTCGTACAAGATCAGCATTAGTCCGGAAGATATAGAACGGCTGGAGCCTTCGAGCTTTCCTGGTAAAATCAAGGTTATTGATAATCAAGGATTTGAATTTCTCAAGGCTATCAGTTACCTCAAGAGGCAGAAGGTTATAGGTTTTGACACTGAGTCCAGACCTTGTTTCTCGGCGGATCAGCCACATTATGGGGTCTCGCTGTTGCAGCTTTCCGGCAAGGAGAGAGCTTTCCTGTTCAGGGTCAAGTTGATGGGCGGCATTCCTAAGTCATTGCGCAAGATTTTGGCCAGCAAGGAGATAATTAAAGTCGGCGCGGCTGTCACTGACGATGTGCGAGGCCTCAGGAAACATCACGATTTCGAGCCGAAGGCTTTCGTCGATCTTCAGAAGATGGTCTGGGAATATGGCATCAAGGACAAGAGTGTCAAGAAGATGGCAGCCATCATCCTAGGAGTCCGTATTTCCAAGACGCAGCAGCTTTCCAATTGGGAGGCCGAGGTGCTATCCGATTCGCAGCAGGCCTATGCGGCGACTGACGCATGGATTTGCCGTGAGATGTACTACAAGCTGATGGCATCGGAAAAGAATCCGTTGACACCGGAACAACTGCTTCCTAATCCTCCAAAACACACTGAAAATGACAAAGATAATATTAAAGAAAGGTAGAGAGGACTCTCTGTTGAGATACCATCCGTGGGTTTTTTCCGGCGCCATCGCCCAGATTGTCGGAGAACCGGCTGAAGGCGACATCGTCGGAGTGTTCTCTCAGAGCGGAGAGTTCCTGGCTTACGGGCACTATCAGGTCGGTTCTATCGCCGTCCGAGTGCTGAGTTTTGCCGGAGAGGATGTCCTTTCTCCCGATTTTTGGAGGAATATGATCGCACGGGCACTCCGTGTTCGTGTCGCGGCGGGGCTTGCCACATCGGTCCCTAATCCGACTTTACCGACCGCAGAACATGCCCAAGCGGCTCTTGAGCACATTGAGTCGATCCCTGAGCCTGTCGAAGTGCCGGCCAACACAGATCTGTCGCTTCGACAGGTTCAGCGACCGGAAGAGAAATCTCAGCGGTCGGCCCTCACCAATTGCTACCGTCTCATTCACGGCGAAGGTGACGGTCTCCCTGGCCTGATCATAGACTACTACGATGGAGTCTGTGTGATGCAGGCTCATTCTGTCGGAATGTTCCGGGCGAAGGGGGCTATCTGTGAGGCCTTGAAATCAGTCTTTGGCCCGTCTCTTAAAGCCGTTTACGACAAAAGTTCCGGAACGGCTCCGTTCAAGGCCGGTCTGGATCTGGTTGACGGCTATCTATACAGATCGGAAAGCTTTTCTGATGACGAGCAAGTGGTTCTTGAGAACGGTCACAGGTTCTTTGTCAATTGGACAGAGGGCCAGAAGACAGGCTTCTTCCTTGACCAAAGGGAGAACCGTTCCCTTGTAGGAAAATATTCCAGAGGCCGCAACGTTCTGAACCTTTTCTGCTACACCGGTGGATTTTCTGTCTATGCCCTCGGTGCCGGCGCCGTGCATGTCGATTCCGTTGACAGCTCCCGCAAGGCGGTTGACATGGTGGAAAGGAATATGTCGTTGAACGGTTTCGAACCGTCCCGGCACACGGGATACTGTGCGGACGCCATCGAGTTCCTGCGCAATGTCCCTGAGGACAAGTACGATCTGATGATTGTTGATCCGCCGGCCTTCGCCAAGCACAGAGGCGCTCTGAACAATGCCCTACGCGCTTACCAGCGTCTGAACGCGGCTGCGATCTCCAAGGTCGCTTCTGGAGGATTGGTCTTTACGTTCAGCTGCTCTCAGGTCGTTGACAAGGAAGCCTTTGCCCTCGCAGTATTCTCCGCCGCCGCCCAGACCGGCCGCAGCGTCAGGATTCTCGACCGTCTCAATCAACCGGCTGACCATGCCGTCAACATCTATCATCCTGAAGGAGAATACCTCAAAGGTCTTCTCCTCTACGTGGAATAGATGCGGTTTGTAACTTTCTGGAAGATTGCTTATTATGGATTTCTGCCCTCTGCCATGAGATGGCAGGGATTTGTTATCTGCTGAGAACCATCAAGTTGCATATCACGCTACTTTTAAGAACTGTTTCTTTCTTATGGGACAGGCATAAAAATCGCAGATTTTTATGTAAGTTTGTAAAAAGTGAAGCCATGAGAGGATCTATTATCAGCATTATTCTGCTTTTCATGACGACCGGTTTGTCAGCCCAGACATTTGCCGTTGATTGCGCCAACAACACTGGGGCTGAGATAGGTGTCGCTGTCGTTCTGAAAACTCCCGCCGGCAAAAGCCTTTCATTCCGTTGTGACAGATTTGAGACGAAGTCGTTTGAATGTGATCTGAAAGAGACGGGGGAATATTCATTGACCGTCATTTTCCGGGAAGGTGGCGGCCGCAAGCCGGTAATCCCTTTCGGGGCGTGCAAATTCACTGTGACCGGTGCGGAAACATCAGTCAAGGCTGAAACCACTTGTGGGCTGATGAATATGGTGATCCCTTGCGAATCGCAATTCAACTTTGGTACGTGTGAGGATTCAGATTCCTCTGAATATTCCAATCGCTGCCATGGTATCTTGACGGTCCGTAAGTTCTACCCTGTTTCTGTTGGAACTGAAATGACTGTCTTTGACAACATTACAGAGAGGACTTCAGCCTGGGACATCTCAGTCATCTCCCTCCCGGCAGAAGGCTGAATGCCTTGGCTGGAGAGGATGGGAAACTCTTCTGTGTGGTGGTGACTAATCCATTGATAATTAAGAGAAAAAGCCTTTGTCTTTAGTTGATACATACCAAAGGCAAAGGCTTTTCTCATTGACTCTCAAGAGATTGTGATTGTTGTTCTCTGGAATCAGGCGTTGCGCCAGCGCTTCAGAAGCGGGAAATACTGCCGCATCTGATCCTTGTATTGTTCCCGGGTGATTGGAGCCGGAAGATGCTTGTTGACTTCGTCCACAAATTGCGAGCAATGCTCGATCATCCCATCCATCGTGCAGTCCTGCAGGAACTTTCCATCCTTGTAGCAGTACTTGCAATAGTCAAAGCTCACGCTTCCGCCGGCGTTGGTTCCACAATCCTCTTTTCCGGTAAGAGGCATTCCGCAGCTTTGGCAGAACTGCGGCAACTGCTCCTCATTGAAATCCTTTACCTTAGCCGGGAACGTGGTCTCGAACGCCTCGAAGTCCTCAGGATTCTCGTCGGCTACATAATAACCTTTGGGCGTAATGTAAGTGCCTTCGATTCCGTTCAGATAGCCCGGGATGATCTCTTGGGCGAGGAAGTAAGGCACTTCGCTGTCCTTGGGCTCTCCGTGATAGTGAATCTTCAACGTGCTGGCGACGACGAACCCGGCGTGCTTGTAAAATCCGATCTTGCCTTCCATACAAAGCACTCCGACACCCATCTCGCGAGCCTTTTCCATTGAATATGTCAGCAGTTTGAGACCGTAGCCTTTGCGTTTATATTCAGGAAGAATGCTGATAGGACCGAATGTCCAGGCCGGTAGTATGCCTCCGTCCTCGCGGACGATCGAGGCCTTGGAGTACATAACGTGCCCGATGATCTTTCCGTCCTCTTCCATCACGAAGTCAAGTTCGGGGATGAAGTCCGGGTTCTCGCGGTACTTGTGAAGCACATAATGCTCCGTGCAGCCGGGACGGTAAATATTCCAGAATGCTTCTCTAGTAAGGTTTTCTACCTCACGGTAGTCTTTGGGTTGTTCAAGTCTTATTTTCATTTTACATGTCATTTTCGATTGCAAATTTACTCAGGAATCTTTATCGCTACCACATTGCAATGTGGACATTCTTTTGTGTGCATGTCTTGATAATCAATGTGATTAATGACTGATATATGGACAACCCCAGGAAGTCGCAACTGTAACTGCCTGGGGTTGTATCATTCAAACGTCACATGATTCGGAGCGAAGCGACGCAAGGGGTCCGGGGAGACCGCTCCCCAGTGCCCCTTGGGGCTGTCACGAAGAGGCTGGGTGTTGAATATCAGATTCGGAGCGAAGCGACGCAAGGGGTTCGGGGAGACCGCTCCCCAGTACCCCCTTGGGGCTGTCACGAAGTGGCTGGGGGGTTGAATATCAGATTCGGAGCGAAGCGACGCAAGGGATCCGGGGAGACCGCTCCCCAGTGCCCCTTGGGGCTGTCACGAAGTGACTGGGGGTTGAATATTAATAGAATATTAATATCTGTTGAGAGGGCGGCCAGCGGTCATGTTGTGAACCCTGTGCTTTACGCTCTCAAGGACTTTGGCATATTCCTCGGCCCCTTCTGTCGTGACTCCGTTGACAACGTCGGCGTACTTGGCGACGGCGGTGAGGACGGTGTCGATGAGCTCGACGATGTCAACCATGTCCTTCTCAACAAAGCCGCGTGAGGTGATGGCAGGGGTACCGACCCTGACTCCGGAAGTCTTGAACGGAGAACGGGAGTCGAACGGAACCATATTCTTGTTGAGGGTGATCTCGGCCTTCTCCAGCTCCTTCTCGGCCATCCTTCCGGTCACGTCAGGGAACTTGGTCCTGAGGTCGATCAGCATCAGATGGTTGTCTGTGCCGCCGGAAACGACCTTGTAACCTCTGGCGACGAACTCCTCGGCCATCTTCTTGGCGTTGGCTATCACCTGTTTCTGGTAATCAACATATTCAGGCTGCATCGCCTCGTAGAATGCGACTGCCTTGGCGGCGATCACGTGCTCAAGAGGTCCTCCCTGCACTCCAGGGAACACGCTTGAGTTGAGGATCGCGCTCATCTTCTTGATCTCGCCCTTAGGAGTCTTCAGTCCCCATGGATTGTCGAAGTCCTTGCCCATCAGGATGATGCCTCCGCGTGGTCCGCGAAGTGTCTTGTGGGTGGTGGATGTCACGATGTGGGCGTATTTGACAGGGTTCTTGAGCAGTCCGGCCGCGATGAGGCCGGCGGTGTGGGCCATATCGATCCAGAGAAGGGCTCCCACCTCGTCGGCGATGGCGCGCATCCTTTCATAGTCCCATTCACGGGAATATGCCGAAGCGCCTCCGATGATGAGTTTCGGCCTGCACTCGCGGGCAGTGGCCTCCATCTTGTCGTAGTCGATCATCCCGGTCTCCTCGTTGAGACCGTAAGCCACAGCATGATAGAGAATTCCGGAGGCGTTGACAGGCGAGCCGTGGGTGAGGTGGCCTCCCTGTGAGAGGTCAAGTCCCATGAATGTGTCGCCTGGTTTGAGGCACGCCATGATGACGGCCATGTTGGCCTGGGCGCCGGAGTGTGGCTGAACGTTGGCATATTCAGCGTCATAGATCTTGCAGAGGCGGTCGATCGCAAGCTGCTCGATCTGGTCAACGATCTGGCAGCCACCATAGTACCTCTTGCCAGGGTAGCCTTCGGCGTACTTGTTGGTGCAGATGGACCCCATCGCCTCCAGCACGTAGTCGCTCACGTAGTTTTCTGATGCAATCAATTCGAGTCCGGAAGACTGCCTTTCCTTTTCATTTCTGATCAGATCAAAAATCTGAAGATCCTGTTTCATAAAATTCTGTTGTTAGTGTTACCCGTCGTTTATGTGCCGGGATTGACAAAGATAAGATTAAAAAACGATTTTTGCTATATTTGCAACCATAAAAGCATGATATGGTGAAAGACAGAAAGTTATTGAGTGTGGAAATGGGAAGAGTGTCATCCGGGGAATATAAGGAACTTCCTCAGATTGGGCTGGTTGTGGTGCTGGACAACATCCGCAGCGCGCATAATGTCGGTTCGGCGTTCCGCACCTGCGACTCTTTCAAGATCGACAAGCTTTGGCTTTGCGGAATATGCGCGGTGCCGCCGTCGGCGGAGATCCACAAGTCGGCCCTCGGGGCGGAGGACAGTGTGCCTTGGGAGCATTCGGACAGCACTCTGGATGTGGTTAGCCATTTGCGTTCATTGGGGTACGAGATCGTCAGTGTGGAGCAGACCGTCAATTCTGTCAGTCTGGAGAAATTCTCGCCGGAATTCGCCGAGGGAAAGAAATATGCTTTGATCTTCGGCAACGAGGTGGATGGGGTGGATCAGGCGGTTGTGGACGCTTCCGACATGACGTTGGAAATCCCGCAGTTCGGCACCAAGCACTCGCTGAATGTCTCCGTCTCCGTCGGGGTGGTTCTCTGGCACTTCACGCTTGCGCGGCTAATGGACAAGTCTCTTCTACAGCCTCGGCGACCGGAACATCACGGTCACTGATCCAGTCGAAGTGCCGGTCTTCACATGAGCGGTCCGGTGTCAAAATGAAAGAGGGTGGCCAAAGTCCTTCAGCCACCCTCTCTTGGAGTAATATTCAGTCTTACTCAACGTCCCACCAGATGCGGCCTTCGGTCCTGTCGTTGTCGGAACCGTACTTGGCATCGCGCTTGAGGGCGTCGATCGCGGCATTGAAGTTGCCGATGTTCAGCGTGTTAGGAGTGCCGAGCGAGTTGCGCCTCGGGATTGTGAGGACATTCTCTGCGTCCTTGAGCTCCTCCAGAAAGGCCACGCCGCCCTCCGGTTCAGGCTTGCCCTTGAACGCCGGCAGACCTGTGCGCTTCCATGTCGCCCACATCTCCTCCGGATTCATATAGAGGTTGACCCACTGCTGGGAGATGATCTTCTCCAGCGTGACGTCCGAGAACTCCGGACGGGCGAGATATTCATTGATCTTCGCATCCGTGATCGGGGAATAGTTAGGAGCGGTCTCCGCTGTCTGAGCGACCACGAACATGTTCGTCGCCCAGTCCCGGTACTGCTCCATCGAGGCCTTTACCCCCTCTCTGAACCATCCCTTCGCGTCTTTTCCGGCCACGGCGCCGCCTTTCTTGACGGCGATCTCGGCCAGCATCAGACAGGTCTCAGGGTAGGTGATCAGCGGTGTGAAGGTGTGCATCTTCTCCTGGTTGATGTAGAAGTCCTGTCCCTCAATGGCTCTCGCCGGCATGTTGTTATTGCCGATGATGCCTCCGTTCTTGATGTAGAAACGGCTCTCGATCTGGGAGTGCATGCGGATGTCCAGGTTGGCCTCCGTACCGTCTTCCTTGTGGTAAGGCAAGGTAAGGTAGGCACTCTTGTTGAACGTCGTGGCCGCGCTGTCCGGGTTGGCCGACATTCCGACGTAGCGGCCGGTGAACTGCGGCCAGCGGGTCTCGTAGTCAGGATATTCCTTCTTGAATGTCTCGAACCACTCGTCGTTCTGGGTGTTGTTGTTCCCCGGGCCGAAACCGTTCCGCCTCACCAGAACCGGAAGTCTCGGGTCGTCGCAGGACTTCAGGAAGTTCACGAACGCGGCAGAGGCCACGTAGCGGCTGGTGATGTCCTGGATGTCGTCGGTGTTGTTGTTGTACTCGTTGGTGTGATGGTAGACGCAGGACTCCTCGTTGCTGGCCATGATGTTGGCGGAGGAGGAGAGAACTTCGCCAACGACGCCGTTGTAGAACGCCGCGTCGGCCTTCTCCAGGCGCTGCGCCATCTTCACCCTAAGCGTGTTGCCGAACTTTATCCATTTCCGGACATCCCCCGCGTAGAAGAAGTCGTTGCCGCCGAGGGCGTGCTGATTCTCGTTGGAGGCCTTGAGCGTCTCGACCGCGGCCTTGACCTCGGTGTCAATCTTCTTGTACATCGGTGTCCCGTCGATGCCCTCCTGGTAGAGGTCGTAGCGAGGGGTGCGGATTCCCTCGCTTTGCGCGCGGAAGGCCTCTGTGATCGGAGCCGCGCCATAGGTGTCCAGAATTCTCCACTGCTCGTAGTTAAGAAGGATCTGGGAGATGGCCTTCACGTCGGCATAGCGCTCGGCGTCATCCTTCTTCGGGATGACCGTGTTGATGAGGTTGTCAAGGCGAAGACCGTAGGTGCCGTAGTAGTCGCCGTAGGCCGGGCTGTAAGGCTGCGGATGCTCGTTCGGCTTGGCCGGAGAGACGTACGAGCCGGCGGCGGGTCCGCTTGCGGAGACAAGGTACTGCATGTAGATCATCACTCCGCCGTACTTCCCGGTCAGGTGCGAGCGGCTCTGGTTGGTGAAGTTCATCGTGGCTCCGGTGAACACGTAGCGGGGGTCTGTCGTCCCCAGCTGCTCCGGGTCGGTGTTGAGTTTCTGGTACTCATCCAGGCAGCCGGCGAACATCATCGGCAGGACAATCCCCGCGAGAATATATTTTGTTGCTTTCATCTTTTCTTTCATTAAATTGTCTAGTCAGCGTTAAATGTTCTATGATGTTTTCTTAGAATCTGACGGTCAGATTCAGTGCGTAGGTGCGGTAGAACGGCACGCCTCCGATGTCAAACGGGGTCAGAGGGTTGTTGCTGGAGATGGAGGCCGGGTTCAGCCCGTCGGTCAGCTTGTTGATGAGGTAGCAGATGTTGCGGGCGGTGAATCCGAGGCGCAGGTAGTTGGCGCCGAACTTCTTGCAAAGGTTCTCCGGAAGGCGGTAGCCAAGGGTGATCTCGCGGAGGGCGAACCAGGTGTTGTCCTGGATCGAGTTCGGCATAGCCGGCATACCCCATCCATAGTTGTAGAGATACCATGTCCCCGTCATCACAGGGCGGATGTTCATCTTTTCGACGGCGTCCTTGTAGGTCATTCCCGAGACATCCACTTTCTCGCCTGCGGTTCCGTCAGGATTCTGGGTCGGCACCATCGAACCTTCGGCGAAGACGGCGTCCAGCATCAGACCGTCGTAGACAGTCTCTCCCTTGTAGTTGATTCTGGCGATTCCTCCGTGTTCCTTGTCACGGCCTTCGAGAGTGGACTTGAGCGTACCGCGCGGCACGGAGTATTTCCACATGTTCGAGAAGTAGTTGCCGCCGAAACGTCCGTCGGCCTGCACGTAGAGGTCAAGATTCTTCCAGGACAGGGAGGTGTTGAGGCTCAACGTGAAGTCAGGCTCCACCTTGCCGAGGATGTGACGCTCGCGGTCTCCCTCTTCGTTGCGGTCGTACCTTGTGACAGGGCCGTAGGCCGAGACGGAATTAGGCTTTCCGGTCTCTCCCCAGTACTCTATCAACATCTTGCCGTTGCGATGGTCTCCCTTCTCTCCCTGGAATGTCACGAGAGGGGACATGATTGAATTGTTCTGGTAGGAGGTCAACACTCCGAACGGCCCGTTCTCGTAGGCCCAGATCTCGGGAGCCGCGTCATACTGGCCCATCAGCTGCCATTCCTTGACCTCGCTGTCCAGTTTGACGACCTTGCCTCGGTTTCTGGCCAGATTGCCTCCGAGCGTCCATCTCCAGTCACGGGTGCGGATCGGGGTGACATCCACCTGCAGCTCGATACCCTTGTTCTGGATGTTACCGGCGTTGATGAGCTTGCTGCTGGCTCCTGATTCCGCAACGGATCCCACCGAGAGGATCTGGTTGAAGTTGTTCTTCTTGTACCACGCAAAGTCGATGTTCAGCCTTTCATCGAACAGCCTTATGTCAAAACCGAGCTCGATGGCCCGTTGGATTTCAGGCTTGAGGTTGTCGTTATAGGCTGTTCCGAGATTAGGATAGGCGGCCAGCACCGAGCCGCTCCTGTCAGGAGTGTAGACGGATTCCTGTGAGAACACTCCGAATCCGCGGCTTGTGGCGTAGGCTGATGTTCCCATGCCGACTTTGGCGACGGAGGCGCGGATCTTACCGAAAGAGAACCAGTCAGGGGTCACTTCCCTGAACGAGTCCGTGAACACCCACGAAAGGTTGGCCGAAGGATAGAACACCGTGTAGTTGTTCCGCCCGTTCATGTAGGTCGGGTAGGTGAGGGATGAAAGCCAGTCGTTTCTGGCGGTGAGTTCAAGGAACAGCTGGTCGCGCCATCCGAGGTTCAGGATTCCTGAAAGGCCGAAGGTCTGCATGTTGCGGTGTGAGTAGTTGAACCATGGCTCGATCTTGTTCACGGAGTTCGAGAACGAGAAGACGCCAGGGGTGACGAGGCCTCCGTTGGTCTGCTTGCCCCAGGAGTGTCCCTCGGTGTTGCCGTAGAGCTCGGCGGCGGCGATGGCGGCGACAGTGAAGGACTCCTTGCCTATTTTGAGCGTCTGCTCAGGCATCTGGAGCATGCCCATGAAGTTGTAGTTGCCCGAGATGTTGCCGCTTCTGCCGTAGCCTCCGGAGCCGGAAGGACCTCCATACTCGCCGGTGCCGACCCAACGGCTCTCATGGCTGATGCCGTAGTAGTTGTGGTTGGCCTTCAGGCTTGCCCTGAGCCACGGGGCGATGTCCGCGTGCAGGGTAAGATCCGAGAGAATCGAGTTCTCGTTGCGCCGCTGAAGCTGTGTGTCCCTGGTGTGGAAGTAGCCGCGCAGTGCGGAATAGATGGAAGTGCTTTCCACAGCCTGGGTCTCAGGGTCGCGGTACTGCTTGTAATAGGCCGCGATGTCCACGTTTCGAGGCAGGTAGTAGGCGGTGATCATGCCGACATTGTTGCCCCAGTCCCAGCCTCCTTGGCTGGCTCCGTTCTTGGCGGAGGAGAAGGCGTACTTCACACCAAGTTCCAGAGAGAAGACATTGTTGAGATGAGTGTTGCCTCTGAACGAGATGTTGTGGCGCTGGAAGTCGTTGTTCAGGAAGACTCCCTTGGTCTTTGTGAAGCCGTAGGACAGGCGGAAGGAGGACTTCTCGCCTCCGCCGCTGATGGCCACGTTGGTGGTGTTGTTTATTCCGGTCTGGTAGAATTCCTTCCAGTTCATCGGGTGAGGGGAGAACGGTGTGTTCTTTCCGTCGGGCATGTACTGGTTGATCTCCCTGCCGTCCATCCTCGGACCCCAGCTGACAGTCACTTTGTCAAGTGAGCCGTCCGGCTGGAAGTCACTTTGGTAGCCGTTGTACGTGTAGCCCGCTCCGTAGATGTTCTGAAGCTCGACCGGCGACTTGTAGACATCGGTGACCTCCACTGTCTGGTTGACCTCGACTCCCAGACCCTGCTTGCTGTACTTGCCGCCTTTGGAGACAATCACGATCGCTCCGTTTGCCCCTCGGGAGCCGTAGAGCGCTGTCGCCGCCGCTCCCTTGAGGACGGTCACGCTCTCGTAGTCGGCAGGGTTGAGGTTCTT
Organism: uncultured Alistipes sp.; assembly: GCA_900544195.1. Taxonomy (GTDB): domain Bacteria; phylum Bacteroidota; class Bacteroidia; order Bacteroidales; family UBA932; genus Cryptobacteroides. The sequence continues at coordinate 17,853 of UQUJ01000005.1, forward strand.
CAACTGGGATCCCCAGTCTGTTCCGGCCAGATTGCCCGTGATAGGTTCCTGGATGATCAATCCGTCAATCACGAAGATCGGGGAGTTGTTCTTGTCCACGGAGTTCGCCCCTCGGATGGTGATTGATGACGAAGACGTGACACCGGAGGCTCCTCCCGTGTTGATCTGGAGACCGGCCACCTTACCCTGAAGCGCGTTGACCGGATTGATGGTGTTGGTTCGCTCGATCTCGTCCGTGGAGACCCTTGTGGTGGCGTAGCCGACCTGTCTGGCCTGCTTCGGCAGACCGAGGGCGGTCACGACCACCTTTCCGAGCATCTGTGAATCCTCCTTGAGGGTGACGGTCAAGGTGTTCCCTGTCACGGTCACGTTCTCGGTGATGAAACCGATGGAGGAGACCACGAGGACATCACCCCTTTTTGCCCGGATTTCGAACCGTCCCTTGGCGTCGGTCGCCGTGCCGGTGGATGTTCCTTGGATGATGACAGAGACTCCCACGAGAGTCTCGCCGCGTTCGTCAAGGACAGTACCCCTGACGATGTTGTCCTGCTGAGCGGCGGAAGCGGCTTCCGCGTCTGCCACAGGCCTTCCGCCCGCCGTCACAGGATTGAGGACGGCCGGCAGGAGGAGGACTCCAGCCATTAGTCCAATAAGATGTGGTTTTAGAAAAAACTACTCATAATTAGTTGATATTAAGGTAATTATATACGTTGGTTAGATATGTTGCGCGCACGGTTCTTCGTCAATTTCGGTGCAGCCCTCCGGACACACTAGTACTTGTCCTCGGTGATCTCCATCTCCCTGCGTGTCAGCCGTCGTCGGTCGATGGCCCTCCATGCTAAGAAGATGTAGGCCAGCACGAACGGGATTGCCAGCGACACCCAGGCCATTGTCCTGAGCGTGAACTCGCTGGAGCAGCTGTTGCTGATGGTCAGGGAACTCTGGAGGTCGGAGCAGGATGGGTAGTAGGCCGTTCCGTTGTAGCCTGCGATGAGGAACAGCGACATCACCGCCGGCACCGTTCCTGCCCCTGTGAGCCATATGCTCATGCGTTTCCGTCTGCCGAAGAACTGGATGCCTATTCCCAAAAGGACGAACAATACCCCGAGCAGGAATATGATTGCCACAGAAGGAGTCTGGATGAAGTTGTGCAGGTACTTGTACCCCTCGACAGAGATGACCCCGGCGGAGTCCACCGCGTAGCCCGGCATTGTAAGAAGCATGGCCATGCAGGCGAGGAATGCTGCCAGGAACAGTCCTGAAGTCCACCTGACCGCCCGCACGAGTTTTTCCTCAAGTCTCTCGTCCTCGATACTGCCTTGCATGTACATCCCTCCGAGTACCTGCGTGAGGAACATCACCGTGAGTCCGAACGCTATGGTGAAAGGGTTGGCCAGCGCCTCCAGTCCGTGCCACTCGTTGCCCCAGACGCTGATTGTCGGGGCGAGACTCTCTCCGACCGCCGCCTTGTTGACGATGAAGTCCGAACCGGTGAAGAAGGTGCTGACGGCGGCTCCCACGATGAACGGTCCCAGACAGCCGTTGATCAGAAGGAAAGTCCTGAATGTGTTCCTGCCCAGCAGGTTGCCCAGTTTCGTCTGGAACTCGTAGGAGACGGCCTGGAACACGAAGGTGACAAGCAGCAGGATCCAGACCCAGTAGGCACCGCCGAAACTGGTGCTGTAAAACAGTGGGAACGAGGCGAAGAACGCTCCGCCGAACGTTACGAGCGTGGTGAAAGTGAACTCCCATTTCCTTCCTGTCGAATTGACGATCAACTGCCTCTCTTCCTCATCCTTGGTGATGAATATCAAGGAGTTGCCACCCTGTACGAACATCAGGAAGACGAGAAGTCCGCCAAGCAGGGAAATGATGGCCCACCAGTAGTTCTGTAGGAATTCGTATGTGAACATGGCTTGGTTTCTTGATGTGGTTGTGTGTCTAGTAAGTGTTTCCCGGCCCCTTGCGGATAGCCTTGAGCAGGATTCTGATTTCTATCGCCAGGAAGAGGGTGAATATTCCCAAAAAGAGGAAGAATGTGGTCTTTACGGCATCCACGCTGACGCTTGAGACTCCCGCTTTCACAGGCAGCAGATTCTGGATCGCCCACGGCTGTCTTCCGACTTCGGCCACAATCCATCCGGCCTGGCCGGCGAGGTAGACCAGAGGAATGGACAGCACGCAGATCCAAAGGAACCATCGGTTCCGCTCCAAGGTCTCCCTTCTCGCGTAGTGGAAGGCGAGCGCCATCACGAGCAGCAGGAAGCAGCCAAGCCCCACCATCACGCGGAACGCCCAGAAGACGATTCCGACAGGTGGGATCAGCTCCTCTTCGGAGGAGATGTAGCCGTAGCCGAAGTATGCGGAGTTGTCCATAAGCGTCTGCCTTGCGGCCGCTGCCAGCTCATGGTCGCTTCCCTTGGCCTTCCTGTAGGTTCTGAATGCGGACAGGGCGGTGTCGCCTCTGGACATCATCTCGGCGGCGGAAGGATGCTTCGTCCCGTTCCGATCAATGTAGCCATCGAGAATGTCCTGTATGCCAGGCACATAGCCGTCAGCGTTCCCCGTGGCCAGAACTGAGAGCATTCCCGGAATCTCTATTCCAGGGACAATGGAGAACGGCGCTCGTGTGCCGCCTCTCTGAAGGCCTTCGGCCGCGGCGAGTTTCATCGGCTGGTGGTCGGCGACGTGGACGGCCGACCTGTCCCCGGAGAACATCACGGCGACAGCCCCCACAATGCCCACGACTGCGGCTACCCTTATGCTCGCAAGGGAGAAACGCTGCTCGCGTCCGCGGAGAAGGTACCAGCAGCAGATTCCGATCACCACCACGGCTCCGGTCATCCATCCGCTCAGTACAGAGTGGAAGAACTTGCTGACGGCCATCGGATTGCTCACGACGGCCCAAAAATCCACCATCTCGTTCCGGACAGTGTCCGGGTTGAAGGCCATCCCGACTGGATGCTGCATCCAGCCGTTGGCCACGAGAATCCAGTAGGCGGAAAGGGACGCTCCGATGGCGGTCAGCCATGTTGAGGCCAGATGGAAGCCTTTACTGACTCTTCCCCAGCCGAAGAACATCACCGCGACGAAGGTGGCCTCGATGAAGAAGGCGAAGATTCCCTCGATGGCGAGCGGCGCTCCGAATATGTCGCCGACGAACCACGAGTAGTTGCTGAAGTTGGTCCCGAACTCGAACTCAAGGATGATTCCTGTCGCGACGCCGACGGCGAAGTTGATGCCGAATATCTTCATCCAGAACTTCGCGGCGTGTTTCCAGAAGTCCACCTTGCGGATGACGTAGAGCGTCTCCATAATGGCCATTATCACAGACAGTCCGAGGGTCAGCGGGACGAAGATCCAGTGATAGCAGGCAGTCAGGGCGAACTGCGCCCTTGACCAATCGACTAAGGCTGATTCTATCATAGTGTTGGACTTTTGCGCCCGGGGGCAATCTCGGGCGTGATTGAACTTATCTCACGTCAGGCGGCGATTGCCCATCGCACCGGACATTCACAGTAATATTCATTGATGAAAGATTGTTTCCCACCGCTTCGATTTTCTCTTCCGTGGTCTTGCCGGCGAGGGCAGGCCTGAAGAAGAACACCCTGAGGACAGCGAACAGGATGAAAAGTTTCAAGAATATGAGAACCCACAAGATGCGTCCCCACGTCATTCCTTTGAAACCTTGCACATAGAATCTGATAATACGGCCCGGCAATGCTTTAAGCCCGCCTGAGGCTTCCGGACTGTCAGGGAGTGGAGTGGCGGTGACCCGGTCTCTTTTCCGGAACCGTATTCAACCCTTTTCTGGAGTCAGTTGAAAGCGTGTTGGTCTTACTCATAAAATCAATACTTTTTTGTTAAACTTCAGTTTGTATCGTGTTGGGGGAAATCCGAAATAATGCTGGTCAGCCACGACTTTCCCTCGGTCTTGCCGTCTGCAATTTTTGCAATAGTAGTAAGAATAATTCTAATCTGCAAACAATTGTCCACATTTAAGTGCTGAATAATTAGCACTTTAGTCGCCGAGCCTTTTCGCAATCGATTTCGCCTCCCAGTTCGTTCCCCGCTGCCCGCTGCTCGTTCCCCGCTGCCTGCTGCTCGTTCCCCGCTGCTCGTTCCCCGTTGCCAACAGCCCGCTGCCGACTGCCGACCGACCATGACCGCATCGATTACTCTTCGTGAGCGGAACCGGCCTTCCTGCGCACCAGAGCCACCTTGCCTGCTCCTTGGTGAGCGGAACAGCCCCATTTGCTCACGAGACTGGTGATTCGGTCGGTTTGGTGAGCGGAACCGGCCTTCATGCGCACGGGACGGGAGTCGGGGGAGGAGGACTGTCAACTCTCCAGCCAGCCCAGAAAGTCCTCGGCTCTGGAGCGGCTGACAGTAAGGTCAGGCGCCGGGCCGAGATTTGACGAAAGCTGAACCTTAGGTGTCACCCGGAGCCGCCCGCCAAGCAGCTTGGTCACACACTCGACCGCATCCTTCGCGAATATGCAGCTTCTGGAAATCCTGAAGAACCGCTCGGGATCAAGATCGGTGATGAGCGAATCCATCGTTGAATCAACGATATATACCGCTCCGCCGTGCGTCACGACATGATTGTTCTTGTCCTCGGAGTAGAAGAACGCGATCTCGTCCGCCTTCACCGGCACGATCCTGTCGTTGAACTGCACCAGGTAGCGCTCCTTGTAGCCGTGGCCGGAGTCCTTGCGCGAGATAGCTCCGAGGATCTTCTCCACGTCCAGATCTCCGGTAGAGAACTGGCGGCACCGCTCCACGGCCCTTTTCAGGGCGGAAGCGTCTATCGGCTTGAGAAGGTAGTCTATGGATCCGGCCTCGAACGCCTTGACGGCGTAGCTGTCATAGGCCGTCGTCATCACGACCGGTTTCTTGACGGTCACCTGACGGAAAATCTCGAAGCACTCGCCGTCCGATAGCTCGACATCCATGAAAATCAGGTCGGCCTCGTCGGGCCTTTCCTTGAGCCGGGCTACAGACTCGCTGACCGAAGCGCATTCCCCGACAACCTCGATGTCCGGGAAATTGGCCTCCAGCATCTTCTCAAGGCTCCTTCGGGCCATCATTTCATCTTCTATAATAAGGACTTTCATAAGAGCGGCAACTTTACTTTGTAGAAATCGTCAGTACGGATGATCTCGATCCCCTTGCCGGAACGATCCCTGTACTGTTGGCGTATGTAGTTGAGACCCAATCCGCTGGACTGCGCCTCGGTGATTTTCGGAATGAGGTTGTTCGTCACCGTCAGTGTCTCCCCGTCGGACATCACACTGACTTTCAGCGGCTTGGCGGGAGACACTGCGTTGTGTTTCGTGGCGTTCTCAATAAGGAGCTGAACCGAGCACGGAACCACGTGCCTTGACAAGTCTTCGGGCCGGATGCCGACCTCCACGTCGAACCCCTCCTGGAACCTGACCTTCAGCAGGTCGCGGTACATCTCCACATAGGTCATCTCGTCCCGGAGCGTCACCGTGCCCTCCTCCTCGTTGCGGAGCATGTAGCGGTAGATTCCCGCCAGCTTATGAATATACTCGCTCGCCTCCCTGTCCCTTCCGTCCAGCACGAGGGCGTCCAGAATGTTCAGCGAATTGAAGAGGAAATGCGGGTTGACCTGCTGCTTGAGGTTGAGGTACTGGAACTTGGCGAGGTCGGCGCGATTCTTTTCCTTCTCGGCGTTGCGGCGGGCCGTGATGGCATATTCAATCATGTAGATCACGGAATAGATCATCACTTCCGCTATGAACGCCACCAGGGCGAGTTCAAGGAAACTCTTAGCGGAGGAAGGGCGGCGGAATTCGAACGGCAGTCCGGAGCTGACAAGGGCCGCGGCGACAGCGGAAAGCGCTATCAGGAAGACCGCCGTTGCGAGGATGTGTCCGGCCGAGGATTTCCGGTCCGACATATTCTTGGTCTGCTCCACGAAGAGGATCGTCAGGCAGACCATCACCAGAAGGATGAAGGTGTTGTCGGCAAATGCGGCGACCGCGTTCACCACGGATCCCCCTTCAAAGAGGGTGGAACTGAATATGTAGATTATGATCCTGACAATCAAGATGATGGCCACGGCGACGGAGAGCCATGTGATCTCGAAGCTTCTTGCCTTGGACTCTTTTCCGTACCTGTCGGCGTAGCGTCTCATGAAGAAGACCAGTCCCCAGCCCATCGACTCGGTGGTCGTGAATGTGGCGATCGCGGGGGAAAGCAGGGGGTGGTTGATGAACGTCCCTGCGAGCGCGGCGATCCCGTTGCCGAGGAGGTAGCCGAGAATGTTGGCGATGATGATGACGATGGAGGAGAACTCCACGCTCTGTCGGTACCTCAGGCAGAGGATGACCGTGAGGACGATCGTGAGCGTGGTCAGGGCCAGTTCGTCCCCGAGGTTCAGTAACCTGCACAGCACCGCCGTGGCCACGTGGAGCAGCGCGAAAGCGTGGATTATGGATGAGGTCCTTAGTTTCATGCCGTTAATGATGGTTGGGTGACCGTAACTATTCACAATCGCCAAAGTACTGCAATTTAAGAAAAATATCTTTCATTTCGTCATTAAAAGCCGGCAATTCATCCGCTTTTTCTTTCCATTCATCGTTTCAATAATTACAAATCGGTGCTAATCAACTATATTTACGCCGAAATGACACTGAAATTAGTACCGTAAAATGCAATCCAAGAGCAAACTTACGTTTTGGGAGATGTGGAACCTCAGCTTCGGCTTTTTCGGGGTGCAGATCGCCTATGCCCTCCAGAGCGCGAACATCAGCAGGATCTTCGCCACCTTGGGAGCGGATCCGCACCAGCTGAGCTTCTTCTGGATCCTCCCGCCTCTGATGGGCATGATCGTCCAGCCGCTGATCGGCAAGTGGTCCGACAGAACCTGGTGCAGGATGGGGCGCAGAAAGCCTTATCTGCTGATCGGAGCCTTGATTTCGGTTCTCGTGATGATCTTCCTGCCGAACGCCGGCAGCCTGAGTTTCTCCTCAAGGCTGATCCTCGGACTCAACGGCGCCATGTGGTTCGGACTGTTCTCGCTCATATTCCTTGACACTTCCATCAATGTCGCGATGCAGCCGTTCAAGATGATGGTCGGGGACATGGTCGGCGAGGAGCAGAAGGCTCAGGCCTACTCGATCCAGTCGCTTCTTTGCAACGCCGGCAGCCTGGTGGGCTACCTTTTCCCGATTTTCTTCACCTGGATCGGCATCGCCAACATCGCCCCAAAGGGACAGGTGCCGCCGTCCGTGATCTGGAGCTTCTGGTGCGGCGCCGCGATCCTTATCCTCTGCGTGCTATACACTTTCCTGAATGTCAAGGAGATGAATCCTCAGGAATATGCCGAGTTCCATTCCATCGATCCAAAGCGTCAGGCTGAGGAGGAGAAGGACAATCCGGGACTCATCAGACTGCTGCTCCATGCTCCCAAGACATTCTGGACCGTGGGACTCGTGCAGTTCTTCTGCTGGGCGGCGTTCATGTACATGTGGACCTATTCCAACGGAGCCATCGCCGCCAACTGCTGGAACGCCACCGACACGGCCTCCGAGGGCTATCAGGCCGCTGGCAACTGGGTCGGGGTAGTCTTCGCCGTGCAGGCTGTCGGATCAATCCTGTGGGCGATTGTACTTCCTAAGTTCCGCTCCTTGAGACTGGCCTATGTGGTTAGCCTTCTGATCGGAGCCGTCGGCTTCATCTCCGTTGCGTTCATCCACAACCAGTACCTGCTCTGCGTGTCGTACCTGCTGATCGGAACCGCCTGGGCCGCGATGCTCGCGCTTCCGTTCACGCTTCTGACCAACGCTCTCGACGGGGAGCATCTGGGCAGCTATCTCGGCCTGTTCAACTGCACCATCTGCCTTCCGCAGATCGTCGCCGCGGCCCTCGGCGGAGTGGTGCTGAGACTTCTGGGCGGAGTCCAGGCGAGCATGCTCGTCACTGCGGGTGTCCTGCTTGTGCTTGGCGCGCTGAGCGTCCGTCTCATAAAGGAAAGGAAACAATAATAACCTTAATAATCATATTAAATGAATATTCAAACAATTCAAACATTCCAGATGAAAAGGATTATAGCTGCCGTGGCGACCTTGCTTCTTTGCCTGGTCGGCACTACCGTATCCGCTCAGAGCGGGTATCAGGTGAAGGGAGTTGTAGTTGACGCCGCCGGTCCGGTCATCGGTGCCACTGTCATGGAACAGGGCACGCAGAACGGTATCGCGACCGGTCTCGACGGAGACTACATCCTTAACGTTTCCGGCCCGGATGCCACTGTCGAAATCAGCTGCATCGGCTACAAGACACAGTCTTTCAAGGCTTCCGAGGTTCCGGTCAAGATTATTCTTACCACCGACAGCGAGTTTCTTGACGATGTGGTCGTGATCGGCTACGGTACCGTCAAGAAGAGCGACATGACTGGCTCGATCTCCTCCGTGAAGGCCGATCAGCTCAACAAGGGTATGGTGACATCACCATCGGATCTGCTCCAGGGCAAGTCCGCCGGCGTTGTCGTCACGATGGGTGACGGCGCTCCGGGTTCCGCCAGCACCATCAGAATCCGTGGCGGTTCCTCTCTGAAGGCCAACAACAACCCTCTCGTCGTGGTTGACGGTCTGCCTCTTTCCGAGACAGGCATCAGCGGAGTCTCCGACGCGCTTTCCTCCATCAACCCTAACGACATCGAGAGCTTCACTGTCCTGAAGGACGCCTCGGCGACCGCCATCTTCGGATCGAGAGCCTCCAACGGTGTCATCATGATCACCACCAAGAAGGGTTCCAAGGGTTCCGAAGGCATCCACGTGAGCGCGGACTTCACCGGAAGCGTCAGCCAGAACGCCAAGTACGTGGATGTGCTGACAGGCGATGAGATGCGTGACCTTATGAAATCGTACATCGGTGACGGAGGTTCGGCCTACGCCGCCCTCGGCAAGGAGAACACCGACTGGCAGAAGGAGATCTTCCGTCTCGGAAGGACTCTGGACGGCAACGTGGCAGTGTCCGGCAGGGTAGGGAAGAGCGACATCTTCCGTATGCCTTACCGCGTGTCCATCGGCTACCACAACCAGGACGGTACCCTCAAGACCTCCAACCTTGAGCGTGAGACCATCTCTGTCAATCTCAACCCGAGCTTCTTTGACGACCATCTTCTTGTCAATCTCAACGGCAAGCTGATGAACATGAACAACAGGTTCGCCAATCAGGACGCCATCGGCGGCGCTGTCCGCATGGATCCTACCCAGCCTGTTTACGACGCGAACGGCCTGAACGGCTACTGGTGGTGGAACTACGGCAAGGGCACGCAGACCATCGATAACTGCAACGCACAGGCCCAGATGAACCCTGTCGCCCTTCTGAACGACAAGCTTGACAAGTCCAACGCCAAGCGTTTCATCGGCAACGCCCAACTCAACTACAAGGTCCATGGATTCGAGGACTTGAGCCTCAACCTCAACCTTGGTCTGGACTGGTCCAAGTCAGACGGTACGGTTGATGTCGCTCCCGGCACGGAAATGTCATTCCACAACACCCAGGAGTCCGGTTCCGGTTATCACAACAACTATTCCCAGATAAGGCGTGACCAGACCCTTGAGTTCTATGCCCAGTACGACAAGACTCTCGGCAAGCACACCTTCAACGCGATGGCAGGTTACTCCTGGCAGCACTTCTACAATTCGACTTTCAACGAGAAGTACAAGGCTGACGGCACCCTTCCTACCGCTTCCGACTACTATCTGAGCAGTCCTAACACCTTCAGAACCGAGTACTTCCTCGTGTCTTTCTTCGGACGTGTGAACTATTCGTTCAACGACCGCCTTCTCGTGACCGCCACCCTGCGTGACGACGGCACCTCCCGTTTCGCCAACAACAAGTGGGGTCTCTTCCCTTCGGTGGCGGTAAGCTACAACTTCGGCAAGGAGAGGTTTATCGCGGACAGCGGTGTGGTCTCAGCCCTGAAGCTCAGGCTCAGCTGGGGACAGACTGGCCAGCAGGATCTCCAGTCCGGAGACTACCCGACACTGTCGTCCTACAAGTACAACACGAACCAGTCGATGTACTACTTCGGCAACAAGGTGATCACTCCGATAACGCCGCTTGGCTACAACGCCGACCTCAAGTGGGAGACCACCACGACCTACAACATCGGTCTTGACTACGGCTTCCTCGGCGACAGGATCTTCGGTAGCGTGGATCTCTACAAGCGCGACACCAAGGATCTCCTGAACCGCACTCCTGTGGCCGCCGGCGCCAACCTGTCCAACTACTTGAACGCCAACATCGGAGACCTTACCAACAAGGGATTCGAGTTCGAGTTCAACGCCATTCCTGTCCAGACAAGGGACTGGAGCTGGACCCTGGGCTTCAACGCGACCTTCAATGAGACAAAGATCTCCAGGCTTACCACCGACGACGAGCGCGCCGACTACTTCGGAATCACTACCGGCGGCATCGCCGGCGGTACAGGCAACATGGTCCAGATCCATCAGACCGGCCACGCCCCTAGCTCGTTCTTCGTCTATAAGCAGGTCTATGACACGGACGGCAAGCCGATCGAAGGCCTCTATGCCGACCTGAACAAGGACGGAAAGATCGACGACAACGACAAGTACTGCTTCCACAATGCCGCTCCGGACTGGACATTCGGCTTCAACACGCAGGTGGCGTACAAGCAGTGGACCCTCGCAATGAGCGCCCATTCAAATGTCGGCAACTATGTCTACAACAACATCGCCTCCAACGGCGACCTCCTGACCGACCTCTGGGCCAACAACTTCGTGAACAACCGTTATTCCACGGCGAAGGAGCACAACTTCTCGTCATACCCCCAGTATTGGTCCAATCTTTACGTCGAGAACGCATCCTTCCTGAAGATCGACAACATCACCCTCAGCCGCTCGTTCAACTTCGGCCAGAAGACTCCGATGTCGTTCAACGTCTTCGCGACCGTTCAGAACGTGGCCTGCTTCACCAAGTACGGTGGAATCGACCCTGAGATCTTCTCCGGTATCGACAACAACATGTATCCGAGGCCTCGTACCTACATCCTTGGTGTCAAGTTCAACTTCTAATGCGACATAGACAATGAAAAATATTATCAGATTTACAGCGGTCGCCCTCGCCGCGACAATGCTCGCCTCAGCGGCCACGTCCTGTGTAGGTGACCTTGACGTGAAGCCTATCGATCCTAACATCGAGCTTCCTGAGGACGTGCTCAACAGCCAGGAGGCTTTCACAGCCCTTCTCGCCAAGTGCTATCAGGGACTTTCCTGCTCCGCATCCTCCGGGCCGAGCAGCGATCCGGACATCGAAGGTGTGGACGGCGGCTATGGCCAGTACATGAGAGCGCTTTTCAATATGGAGGAACTCTCCACGGATGTGGCGACTTGCTGCTGGAACGATGGCGGCCTCTTTGACATTCACAATCTCAATTGGAACGCATCCAATGAGTTTATCCTTTCGATGTACTACCGTATCTTCTTCCAGATCAGTCTCTGCAACGAGTTCATACGCCGCTCCAACGCCAGCGACATCAGCGGTTACTCCCTGAAGAACGCCTACATCGCCGAGGCGAGAGCCCTCAGGCTCTTCAGCTACTATCATGCCATCGACTTGTTCGGCAACGTGCCTTTCGCGACAGAGCATCAGTCTGTGGGTTCAACCGGAGCCGAGCAGATCTCCCGCGCCGACCTCTTCGACTGGATGGAGAGCGAGTGCAACGACCTTCTTGGCGGCAGCGACCTCGCCGAGCCGGGTAAGAATGAATATGGCCGCTGCGACAAGGGTATGGTGCAGATGATTCTCGCCAAACTCTACCTCAACGCCGAGGTTTGGAAGGGTACAGCGATGTACGACAAGGCTGCCGCTGTCTGTGAGAAGATTATCAGTGAATATCCTCTCCACACCAAGAGCGCCGGCAAGTACAGCGCCTGGCAGGAGCTATTCATGGCAGACAACCACCTTTGGACAGCCAACACGACCTACAACGGTGACGAGATCATATTCGCCGTGGAGCAGGACGGAATCCTTGTTCAGTCCTACGGAGCCACTAACTATCTCGTCTTCGGCTGCACGGGTGGCAAGATGGACGCCGCTGCGATCGGTATCTCCACAGGTTGGGGCGGTCTTTCCCTGACAGGGGCTTTCACCAGCAAGTTCGAGGACGCTGACCTTCGCGCCACATTCTACAGGGGCGAGGAGTTCGATCAGTACATCGATGCCTTGCGCCGTGAGTCCGACAGCTGGTCTAACGGTTGGAAGTCAATGAAATTCCTGAATGTGAACCACGATGGCGGCAAGGCTCAGGCCGATGGCTTCGTGGACACTGACTGGCCTGTCTTCCGCGGTGCCGACGCCTATCTGATGTACGCCGAGTGCGCCGCCAGGGGAGCCGCCGACAAGACCAAGGGACAGCAGTACCTTGACGCTGTACGCGCGAGAGCGGGTGTGGGCAGCATCGCCCTCACTCTTGACAACATCATCGACGAGCGTGGCCGCGAGCTTTACTACGAGGGCTTCCGCCGTCAGGATCTGATCAGGTTCGGACTCTTCACTTCCGACAAGTACCTTTGGGAATTCAAGGGAGGCGTGCAGGCCGGAAAGGCTGTTGACGATCGTTTCAACCTGTATCCGATCATGTCCAGCGACCTCAACGCTAACGGTAATCTTAAGCAGAATCCTGGTTATTAACAGATTATGAAAAAGTTATTTTACACGATAATCGCATTTGCGGGAATCCTTGCGGCTTCCTGCTCGACGGATGAGGACAAGCTGGTCTTCGATCCATCATCCTCCGTGGCCCCGACTCTGGGAACCCTGGCCGGAACCACGCTCTCGTCCGACGGCGCTGACCTGACCTTCGAGTTCACACAGCCGAAGTACAATGTCGATGCCGGCGTGCTATACGCTCTCTACGCCTCTGATTCTCAGGATTTCGGGAAGCAGGAGAAACTCGCCGCCACCATCGGCGGCACGACCGTGACCGTCAAGCAGTCCGCCCTCAACTCGGTGATCCTGAATCTGGGCGGCGAGCCTGGCGCGGAGTTCACGGTCTACCTCAGGCTTGACTCATGGCTAGCGAACAACAAGAACATGGCTGTGGAGTCCTCGCTGGCCCGTTCCGGCGTGTTGTCCGCCACATTCGTTCCTTACAGCCAGCTGATCCTTGACAAGGATATCTATGATCACGTCTGGGTGATGGGCGACTACAGCGGATGGAGCCACGACAAGGCGCAGCTCCTCTACAATTACAGCAAGGACGGCAACATATTCACAGGTGTTGTTGACTTTGATGACAAGGCTGCGAGCGGCATCAAGTTCACCGGTGCGGCTTCTTGGGACGAGGCCACTGGCAACTGGGGAACGGCTAATCCTGACGATGCGTCCGAGGCTGCCTCTGTGACACTTCTCAATGGATCCAACGACAACATCTTGTGCTACGCCAAGCGTTTCTACAAGTTCACCCTTGACAAGAAAGCCCTCGTCCTGACCAAGGAGTGGGGCGCTGACAAGATCGGTATTGTGGGTACGATCAACAACTGGGCCGCTCCTGACGTGGAGATGACGTTCAACAAGGACTATCTCCGCTTCTGGGTTGACCTTGAGGTCACCGGCGACCAGGAGATCAAGTTCCGCGCCGACGAGGACTGGGTGTACAACTGGGGCGCCGACGCGAAGTTGGGCGGTGACAACATCAAGGTGGGTACCGGAAAGTACCGTGTCTATCTTGACCTTAACAAGGGTACCGTCGAGCTGAACGAGAAGATGTTCGGCAAGACCGAGCCGAGCGCAGGTGGTGACGAGCCTGAGCCAGGCAAGCCTGGCGCGTGGTCACTCATCGGTACCATCAACGGGGACAGCTGGTCGGCGGACGTTGACATGACCAACACCGAGGGTGACATCTGGATCGCCCGTAGCGTGAGACTCACCGCAAGCGACGAGTTCAAGATCCGCGCCGACCACGATTGGGCTGTGACGGTAGGAGGACCGGAGGAGAACTCCACAAGCACCATCGATCCGGCCAATGCCTACGGCGTGTTCAAGCCTGAGCTTGGCAAGGCGTTCGCCGCCGGTGACAAGAACATCCAGGTGGGGGCAGAGGGAGTCTACGACATCACCTACGACTATGCCGCCCAGACCATACTCATCGAAGAGCACAAGACCGCTTTCTCCCTCATCGGCGAGATCGGCGGAAGCTCTTGGAGCAAGGACTTCGTGATGACTCAGGACGGTGATGTCTGGACCAGCCCGGTAGTGAACATCACCGGAGGGTTCAAGATCCGTTATGACTACTCCTGGGAGGAAACCAACACCTACGGTGTGGCTGAAGGGACTACCGTTGAGATAGGTAAGGAATTCACTGTGGTTCAGCCGGGCGGAAACATCAAGGTTCCCGAGGCTGGTGACTACAAGGTGATCTTCAATGCGAAGACCCTCGCCGTGACCATCCAGAAGTAATATCCACTTTTTTCAGACGCACCCGATGGGAAAATATGCCCGGGTGCGTCTGATTTTTTTATTATATTCGTAGATTATGAGACGATCTTCTTTTCTCTTGAGGCTTATAGGCCTTGTTCTGGCCGCCGCGCTCCTTGCGGGGTGCGACAAGAAAGGCACGACTCCCGATCCGACTCCGACTCCGTGGCCGGAGACTCCGGAACGCACCGGCGAATCGGGAATATCCTACCAGATGCTGGTATATTCATTCGCCGACAGTGACGGCGACGGCTGCGGCGACTTCAAGGGAATCCAATCCAGACTTGACTATCTTAAGGAGATGGGAGTCCAGGCCATCTGGCTTTCTCCGATCCACCCGGCTTCATCCTATCACGGCTACGATGTCCTGGACTATTCCGGAGTCAATCCCGACTATGGCACCGAGGCCGACTTCAAATCCCTTCTGGACGCGGCACACGCCAAGGGGATCAAGATCTATCTTGACTATGTGCTGAACCACACATCCAAGGATCATCCGTGGTTCCTCGACGCGAAAAAAAGCGCGGGCAGTCAGCACCGCGACTATTATATCTTCTCCGACAACCCGCAGGCCGACATCCGCGACGGCAAGATTCCGATGATCGCCACCGAGGGCGCGCGCGGCTACGACTCCGGCCAGTGGTTCTCCGCCGTGACAGGCGTTGACGGCAAACTCAAGGTGAGGTTCACCCTTGCCCTGGACAACGCCGGCAAGCCTTCGACATTAAGGATGGACAAGGTTGACGAGGTGTCCAACACCGGCAGTCAGAACTCGGGGATATGGCTGTACTACGGCGATGACAACATGGCGCAGTTCTACAAGAGCGGGGCTAGGGAATGCACTCTGTCACTGGAGTTTGAATCCTCCTGGGGCGTGCTTGTGAGAACCAGCCGGACCCAATGGGACTCCCACAAGTACGGCGCTCCGTCCGGAAAGAACCAGCTTTCCTATGGCGTTCCGCTCGCGCTTTCGAACACCAACGCTCAGGACATCATTCTGCCTGGAATGACCACGACGATGTACCACTCGCATTTCATGACAGACTGGTTCGCCGACCTGAACTACGGCCCGGCGGCCACCTGCGAGCAGTCCGCAGCTTTCAAGTCCGTCTGCGAGTCCGCTGACAAGTGGATCAGGATGGGAGTGGACGGCTTCCGTCTGGACGCTGTCAAGCACATCTACCACAATGCCGATTCGGACGAGAACCCGACATTCCTGAAGAAGTTCTACGACCGCTGCAACTCCACCTACAAGTCCGCCGGCGGCAAGGGTGACTTCTACATGGTGGGCGAGCAGTTCAGTGACGCCTCCGAGGTCGCGCCGTACTACAAAGGCATTCCAGCCCTCTTTGAGTTCAGTTTCTGGTGGAGGCTGAAGGACTGCATCAACAACGGTGACGGAAGTTCCTTCGTCGGCACGATCCAGAACTATCAGAAACTCTACGCGGGCTACCGCTCCGACTACATCGAGGCCACTAAACTCTCCAACCACGACGAGGACAGGGCCGGGAACGATCTCGGAAAAAGTGTGGCCAAGATGAAACTCGCCGGCGTGGTTCTCCTTACGGCGGGCGGCCAGCCTTACATCTACCAGGGCGAGGAACTCGGCTACTGGGGGTCCAAGTCCAGCGGCGATGAATATGTCCGCACACCGATCATGTGGAACTCCGACGGTTCGTCGCTCGCCGACGGCAAGTTGAGCGGCAAGGTGGACAGGACGATGCTCTCCTCCGGAATCTCTGTCGAGAGCCAGGCGAAGGACGACGGTTCCATCCTCAATGTTTACCGCCGTTTCGGTGTGCTGAGGGATCAGTACAAGGCCTTGGCCAAGGGTTCGTTCGACTACTGTCCGGCTGCATCTTCTGTGGCTTTCGTCTCCGCATGGTACCGTGCCTATGATGGCCAGAAGGTCTTGGTTGTCCATAATTTCTCCGCTGGCAACGCCTCCGTCAACTTTACGTCCGACAAGCTGGACAACGCCGTCGCCACGAACGGAACCGTGAAGGTAAATGGCTCCAGGTTGACTCTGGGAGCATATTCATCAGTCGTTTTTCTGCAATAGTTAATTTGACATTATATGAGACGCACACTATTCATTCTGCTTGCCTCTCTTCTGGTGCTCTCCTGCGGGCGCGATCCCGGAGAGGCTGCCGTTGAGCGTGACTGGACCCGCGACGCCGTGGTCTATGAACTGAACACCCGTCAGGCGACCGCCGAAGGTACCTTCGCCGCGGCCCAGAGGAAACTTCCTGAACTTAAGGAACTTGGGGTGGACGTTGTCTGGCTGATGCCTGTCTATCCGATCGGCGAGAAAGGCCGCAAGGGAACTCTCGGCTCCTACTATGCCATCAAGGACTATTGCGACATCAACCCGGAGTTCGGCACCCTGGAGGATTTCGATGACTTTGTCGGCGTGGCCCACGACCTTGGCCTCAAGGTCATCATCGACTGGGTGGCCAACCACACCTCTCCGGATCATCCGTGGGTGACGGGGAAACCTGCCGACTGGTACGTCCGCGACGCGGAGGGCAACACGATTGTCGAATATGACTGGACGGACATCGCCAAGCTCAACTACGAGTCCAAGGAGATGCGGGCCGAGATGGAGAAGAGCATGCGTTTCTGGCTTGACAGGGGGATCGACGGCTTCCGCTGCGACGTGGCCTATCAGGTGCCGCAGGATTTCTGGGCTGATGTGTTCTCGAAGTTCAGGTCTGAATATTCCCGCAGACTCTACTTCCTCGCCGAGGGGGAGGAGCCTTGGTTGCACGAGGCCGGCTTCGACGCCACCTACGCCTGGAAACTGCACCATCTGCTGAACGACATCACGCAGGGGAAGGCCGGAGCCGACAGCCTTGTCCGCTATGTGGAATGGAATGCCACTGCCTATCCATCCGGCAGCCATAGGCTTACGTTCGTCACTAACCATGACGAGAACTCTTGGTCCGGCACTGAATATGAAAGGATGGGCGACGCTTGGAAGGCGATGGCTGTCCTCTGCTGGACACTTCCGAACTCCCAGCCGCTGATCTACACCGGTCAGGAGGTCGGCTACAACCACCGTTTCGAGTTCTTCGAGAAGGATCCGATGCCGGACTGGCACCACAACGCCACCACGGATTTCTACACTTATCTCAATGAGGTGAAGCACGCTCATCCGGCTCTGGATTCTGACAATCCGTCCTTCGAGGTGCTTTCCTGCACCGATTCCGCTCTGGTCTTCAAGCGCGCTTTGGACCAGGACAGCGTGATCGTCAGCGTTCAGTTGCAGGCTCCGTGGGACTGGAGTATAACTGTCCCGGAGTCAAGGGTTTCGCACGTGGAGCCGCCGAGCTGGTGGGTGGGCATGAAGACCCCTCTCCAGCTGATGATCCACGGCGATGGCATCGCCGGCTATGATGTCAGGATCGAGGGTGAAGGTGTCGGCGTCAAGGAGATTCATAAGGCGGACAGCCCTGACTATCTTTTTGTTGACGTGGCCGTAAGCTCATCGGCTAAGCCCGGTGAGTACGGCATCATATTCACGAAGGATGGCAGTTCCTTCCGCTATCCGTACCGGATCGCCGCGAGGGAGGAAGGTTCCGCCGAGCGTGGCAGTTTCACAACTTCGGATCTTATCTATCTGATCTGCCCCGACCGTTTCGCCAACGCCGACAAGGGAAATGACAACACCGATGACACCGCCGAGAAGGCTGACCGCAGCGAGCCGTTTGGCCGCCATGGTGGTGATCTTCAAGGCATTATCGATCACTTGGACTACATCGCCGACCTTGGTGCCACCGCCGTCTGGTGTACTCCGCTTCTGGTGGACGACCAGTCCGAGGGGTCTTACCACGGCTATGCCTGTGGCGACTACTACCGCATCGACCCACGTTTCGGCAGCAATTCCCAGTACCGGGAATATGTCGCCAAAGCCCACGAGAAGGGTCTGAAAGTGATAATGGACATCGTGACCAACCACTGTGGCACCGGCCACTGGTGGATGAATAATCTTCCGTTCAAGGACTGGATCCATCAGTTTCCTGAATATACCGGCTCGAACATCGCCTTTTCAACGGCGATGGATCCGAACGCGTCGCAGTACGATGCGAATTTACAGGTCAGCGGCTGGTTCGTGCCTTCGATGCCGGACATGAATCTCGACAATCCGTTCATGCTGAAATATTTCCAGCAATGGGCGATCTGGTGGACCGAGTTCTCCGGCCAGGACGGCCTGCGTGTGGACACCTACCCGTACAACGAGAAAGTCCCTATGAGCAAGTGGTGCGAGGCCGTGATGAATGAATATCCAAACTTCAACATCGTGGGTGAGTGCTGGGACTCCAACATCGACCAGCTTGCCTACTGGCAGGGCGGCAACGCCAACCGTGACGGTTTCGACTCCCACTTGCCTTCGATTATGGATTTCCCTCTCCAGGAGGCGATCAACGCCGCTCTTTGCGAGGACGAGCCGCAGTGGGGACAGGGAATGGTCCGGGTGTATTCCGCCCTCTCCCATGACGCCACCTATAATGATGTGTCCAAGATGCTGATATTCCTCTCCAACCACGACCATTATCGTGTCGCCGACGCCTGGAGGCAGAACCCCGACAAGATGAAGATCGCCTACACCCTCCTTGCCACCGTCCGTGGAATCCCTCAGATTTTCTACGGTGACGAGATGGGATTCGCCACCGGCAAGACTTACAAGAGCGACGGCGAGCTGAGGATGGACTTCCCAGGCGGATGGGAAGGCGACAAGGTTGATCTGTTCACCGAGGAAGGCCGTGCCTCCGCCACCGTCACAGTCGGTGGAAAAACAATCCCGCAGGGACAACTCGCTGAGCTTCACGACTATGCCAAGACCCTCTTCCAGTGGAGAAAGACCAAGGACGTGATCCACACCGGCCGCACGATGCACTTCCTCGGCCGTGACAACACCTACGCCTTCTTCCGCTACAACGACACCGACAAGGTCTTCGTGTACGTGAACAATTCCCCGGAGCCGAAAACCATCCCGTGGTCAAATTACGCCGAGATAGCCTCAGACCTGAAGACCGGCCGCAACGTCCTGACCGGAGAGCCAGTCCTGATCTCCGACTCCACCGTCGTCCCACCTTCCACCGCCCTTGTTGTGGAATATTCATTGAAGTAAGCGTTAAAAATAAGCCGCTAATCTATTAAGAATTGCTAAATTTGTTAATTAAAGAATATTTTTGAATTTTATGCGTCAATCCTTTTATGCGTCAATCCTTTTATGCGTCAATCCTTTTATGCATAACCATCTCGGCGCACGCATATTCGGGAAGTGAAACGACCTTTGGTGAGCGTCCCGGACTGTCCTCCGAACGCTCATATTCAGAGGTCAGAATAAGTGCTGACACCACAAAGACTCTCACGGGAGTGATTCAGGAGGAAAGTGGCACTCCAGTACCATTCGCATTTGTGGCGATATATTCAAAGAAAGATTCCACGCTTGTCGCCGGTGAAATGAGTGACGAGCGTGGAAAGTTTTCCATTCAGTTCTCTTGCGAGGAGGATTTTGTCCGAATCAGTTGCATAGGGTACAAAACCGTTGAGATGCCTGTGACGGCGTTGGATCTGGGGACAATCTATATGGAGACTGACGCGAGTATGCTGGATGACGCCACAGTTGTAGCGCGGCGCAAATACATTTCGAGGGAAGAAGGCGGACTTACGCTGAATGTTCAGAGTTCCAGTCTGAAAAACGTTGGAAAGGCCGCTGACGTGATCAAGTATATTCCCGGAATGCTCTATGCCAACGGCAAGTACGAGGTTTTCGGGAAAGGTGAGCCCGTCATTTATATTGACGGCAGAAAGATGGTGAACGCTTCCGAACTGTCGCTCCTTCCCTCCGCCAATGTGAAGTCCGTGAGGCTCATAACCAACCCTGGGGCTGAATATGACGCCGGCACGAGGAGTGTCATAGCCATCACAACCATTCGCCATAGGTTCGACGGCCTTTCCGGCATAGTCGGCGCGGAACTTTCACGGCATAAGAATTGGTCTGGCAATGAGGATGTGAACCTTAATATTCACAAAGGGGCTGCGGATGTTTTCCTTGCGTACCTGCGTGACAACACAAGAAGCGACATCCGCTACGACCTCGACCAGACCAATTACGAGCAGGACACATTCCACGAGATTTCGGTGTCTGAATATTCAGACCGCTCACGCTCACATGATTACAGCCTTGGGATGAACTATGCGCTGAATAAGAACCATTCTGTCGGAGGTAAATATATGGGGACCATCTCCGATTACAAGCTGCTCGATTCTCCTTACGACTATATGCAGGTATATCGGAACGGGGAACTTTTGACTTCAACGGACAACAAGACGGATGAGTCGGAAAAGGAAAGGTTCCACAACGCCAATGTTTATTATGTCGGTGCGCTGTCTGATAAACTGCAACTTAATGTGGATGCCGATTATGTATATTCCCGGTTGAATCATTGGCAGCTGGTGACTGAGACAAGCCGGATTGATGCGGCGCAGGAAATTACCCATATTCAGAATGATCAAAGAAACCGTGCGGCCGCTTTCAAAGGCGTGCTCGCTTGGACGGTCAACGAAAGCAGCGGGTTTGACTTCGGAACGGATTTCAGCAAGATCAGTTCCTGGGGTACATCCGTCAATGAAGAAGGCAAGATTGCCGATGACAGGTTCAAGAACAATGAGACCAAGTATGCAGGGTTTGTCTCCTACCGTTTGTCTTCTGAAAAGTTGAGAGGGTGCCTTGGGCTTCGCTATGAATATGTCCACGCCATCAATACGGATCAAGGTGAAGTGAAGAACAAGACTGACTATTCGGACATTCTGCCTTCATTGTCGCTTTCTTCGTCTCTCGGGAAAGTGGATCTGAACCTTGATTTCAGCAGCAGGGTCAACCGTCCTTCGTTCCGTCAGTTGAACAATAGCGTCAGCTACAACAACCAGTACCATTATGAACAGGGTAACATTTACCTGAAGCCACAATATGTCTATGATACGGAGTTCAGTCTGGATTACGGCATTTTAGACTTCAAAGTTGATTATCAGTACATCAAGGATTATATTCATCCTACGGTTGTGGCGATCGAAGGCAAGCCCGGAACGGTAGCCTGGATGTCAACCAACGCAGACAGATTCCAGCAGTTAGGGGCTCAATGTGTTGTGGCTCCGGTCGTTGGCTGTTGGAGACCGACTTTGACGGCGGGAGTGTACAAGCCTTATTTTACTCTTGAATATAACGGCTCAAAGACGAACTATAATCATCCCTATGGTCTCTTGGCCTTCCAGAATGCTGTTGAGCTGAAAGGCGACTGGCTTTTCCGAGGCGATTTCTACTGGAACATCAAAGGGCATCACGGCATCTATGACCAGAACAGTCATGCGTCTTTCAACGTGATGGTTCAGAAGCAATTGCTCAAGAAGAGGCTTACAGTGACGCTGAAGGCTGAGGACTTGTTTGACTGGTCAAGGTTGAGTGACGTGAAGAGAGTCAAATTCGTGGTGCAGAACCGAAAGGTGAACAGCTTCAACCGCTGCGTCATCGCCTCCATCACCTACAACTTCAACAGTTTCAAGGACAAGTACAATGGCAGCGGCTCCGCGGACGACGAGATCAACCGCTTTTAGATGTGAATGGAAAATGGTAAAAATTGTATCTTTGTGCCTGACTAATCAGAATATTCTTAGATGGGGAAGACATTGCATAGTTTGAAAGATCTTAAAGGGTTGATTCCAAAGGAAGAACTGGTAAAGAAGACTTCGGTGCCGGTCAAAGGGCATGAAAGGCAGACCACACCTGCTCGTGTGGACGAAGAGCCTAAGGTTGGAGACATGGTTGTGCTGATGGAGTCCGATGAGCATGGGAGAATACAGAGAGTTGACGGGAAAACATATTCCATTAAATTGGACAACGGACTTGCCGTGAGTCTTGGCAAATGGGATTTTGCTGTGACGGATGACAAAGAGGAGGAAAGGCTTCGCAACTCTATTTTCGCGAGACGAAGGCCTGTCTCGCAGGATGAACCGTCTCGGTCACGCTACACGGACTACGGAGAGATCACGGTCGATCTTCATCTTGAGGCGTTGGCCGGAGGTCGTTCGATTCAATCGGGGCAAGCACTTCAGTTCCAGATGGATGCCTTTAAATCCGAACTTAAGAAATGCCTTCCGCATCGTGGAATGCGTGTCCGCTTCATCACCGGTGTCGGTGATTATGTCCTGACCAACGCCATCCGCAAGGAACTGGACGAGGTCTATTCCCTTCGCTGTACCTACACTGTCGGCACACTCGGTGTGACCATTGTCACTGTCCGGTAATGTGACTATTCCCAGACCACAGAAAACTGCCCTTAGATTTTCAAAATGATATCAAAATCTTCTCAGTTGAGTAGACTGAATAAAGGAAACATGGGTTATTTGGCGTAGTAACCACCGGTTCTCTTTGATCCCTTATGCACAATTAATTTCTTATCTATCAGAACCAGTAAATGGCGACCGATTGTTGCATCGCCTTTGCCGGTGGCCGTGACTATATCTTTCCTCTGGATACCTGGGGTCGCCTTGATAATGTCCAAAGTCGCCTGCACGGATGGGTTTAATCGCTCATTTAATCGCTCATTTAATCGCTCATTTTGTGAGCTATTATCTTGGCTGGTCAAATATGGTCCCAGCGGATTCTTGAATCGTATGGTGAGGCTGACAAAGTTGGTCACAAAAGCGTACTCTGGCTCGGGGAGACCAGCCTCCTTGCAATAGGTAAATATGTTGAGAATACCTCGCCCCCATCCTTCAGCCACACCGCCTTTGAACAGTGCTCCTGCAATTTTCTCATTGATGGGTTCGGAATGAGGATGGCGCCGAAACTCCTCAGGTGAGGTGCCCATGGGAAATGCACCTGGATTCATGAACTCAATGCGGTCATCGAAGATGGCCACGCTTGGGGTTCTTGCCTCGGACCACCATGTGCGGTGCGTTAGCAGGTTCAGACTGGCCTCCCTTATCACCTTGGTTGGAACTGTCAGCATGTTCTTGCTGTCAAAATCGTCCTGGTCGCCAGACATGAACATGTGCTTGCGGCAGAAGTCTTCAATTGCTCGTAGTTGTTTGAAAAGATTCGCTTCCACAACGGTCTGATCGCGAAATTTATCCATGATGACACCCTCGAATCTGGCCATGCGGACTTTGCAGTGGTCGAAAAATCGTGATGGATTTTTCCCAAAGAGAGCAATAGCTCCGTTGGTCACAGTGTCTCCCTGCAGGAGTACCTTGAACGGACGCAGACGGTCAAGAGTGTTTTTAGCGGCCCTGGCATCAGCGGGAATCCTTCCTTTTGATATGCCCTCCTCAATGGCGGCCTTAAGTGTTTGGGTGTCAATGTCCCTTATGGTCGCATCCGTGCAAGGAGCCATCTCCCAACTGAATTTTTTAGGGTCACTAAGCCGGATGCGTTCGTCAAACATTTCACGAGGCATCGGCTTCGTTGTATTTTCGACTTTATAGTATGGGCGGCCATCGTATGTGTATGGGACAGAAAAAGGAGTCGGACCCGGAAACCAAATAGCAATAACATAGTGATCTGGCTTTCCAGGCACGTCAATGTATTGTGCTGCCAGATCAATTGCTGGAGAGAACTTGTACATTTCCCAAGCAATCTCCTGTCTGGTCTTATCTACCACCTGCTGTCCGAGAATCTTCATCGAAGTAGGGTGAATGCCAAAGAATATCCATCCGCCCTCAGTGTTGAGGAACGCACAGCCAGACTGCATCCCGGCAATAAGTTCTCCAGTAGTCTTCTTGACTTCCAAGACGCGGCTTTCATCGCGATGGATGATAGTGTCTATATCGTTTATTGTCAACTCTTTCATTGCGGCAATTTGTTCTGTCACAAATTTAACGATTTTCTGAGATTATCGCGATAAGGTGGTCAATAAATAAAGTATCGAATTCATTTCTCCAAGCCCTCTGGCAGGCGGTTACGGAGAGATACTCTTTTTCCAGACCGCTTTGGATGAGAGTGGCTTCAAGTGAGCTGTCGGCCTTGACCAGACTCTTGATCTTGAAGTACATTTCGATGAACCGCCCTCTGTACGGAGAGCAAAGCAGGTAGCCGTCATTGGTGTCGGCCCAGCGGAGGTCACTTCCTGAGGTGCAGACACTTGCGGCGTTGATGTGGTTCTTTAACGCCATGAAACTCAGGCCGGATTCCAAGAGGAAATCCCCGTACCTTTCGAATTCAAGACTTAGGTTGATCGTGCAGGACGCTTCTTTTCTGTCACCGTAATGTCTGCGTAACGTCTCCTCAAGTCTTTGGATCCTGTCAAGATAGTACCTTGACATCTCTTTCACCAGATCAAGATTCATTCTGACTTTTCCATGGTCGGTACAGGCCACCATTTCACAATTACAATTTCTCATAATCAATGAATTATTTCAAAGAACGTTTCGGCTGCGCCCTAAGGGCATTCCAACCGGAACAAAATCACCGGCGACCGGATCCTCTCGTCCGGGTACAATACACCCGTTGAGGGACCTTCGTCCGGATTGTGAAATGGAATTATTAAAAAGAAAGAATATGTCAGCTCATAGATGCTGTCGCTTTTACAATGCAAAATAAGGAATAATCTTTTGAATATGCAAATGTGGACGGTGGCCATTAAACCAGCCATTCTGTCACTTCTGCAGGCTCGGTGACCACATGGCTCCGGTCACTGAGCCTGTCGAAGTGACTTGGGAAAAGTGTAAAGTTTTTTTACAGTGAGTGTAAAGAAATTTTACACTTTTTGATTTTCTTGATTTGGTTAATGTGTTGAACGACAAAAGTTTACTTGTTTTCGCACAGAAGTGGTTCGCTGATTTTAATGTTCGTGAAAATTACGTTTTTTAGCGTGATCCGCACGAAGATAAGGCTGAAGGTTCCCGATGGGAATGACAAAGTATAGAAAAAATAATAAGTAAGCGTTAAAAAATAAGTTGGTAAAGATTCGGCAGTATTTTCGAGGATAGATGTCTTTTTGAGGAAGGAGTGTGCCGGTGGCACATGACTGATGAGGAAAGACATATAGACCGAAAAGACAAACAAAGATTACCAAGTTATTTTTTAAGGATTACTAAATAACAATTGAGATGGGCATATTCAGAAAAAGAAAATTGGGGACACCGCTTTCGGGGGTGCTGAACATTCTGGGGATGACGGTGGCGTTCGCGGCGCTGTACATCATTCTGGTGCAGGTGCATCACGATCTTACCTATAATAAAGAGGTGAAGGATGCGGATCGGATCTATTGCGTGTCGCTGCCGGACTGGTACACTGAAGGAAAGTATATGGTCTGGCTGAACAGGCCGCCGTTCGAGCGGATGATCTCTTCCATTCCGGAGATCGAGGCGGGAGGCACGGGCTATCTGTTCGGGCAGCCGATAGAGACCATTGTCGGGGACGGCAAGAATCCTACACTTTCCGACCCAAGTGTCTCCATCAGGATGTCTTCGATGAACAAAGGCACGCTGGATGTCTTCGGATTCGAACTCACCGAGGGCTCGTGGGATAACTATGTAGGGGTCTGGGACTATGCCTTCAGCGAGTCCGCCGCGAGGAAGTACGGAGTGGGAGTCGGTGGTCATGTGATGATAAGAAACTGGCAGTCGGGAACTTATCACGACGCCAACATCGTCGCCATCTACAAGGACATGCCGATGAACTCCGACTTGTCCGATTTCGAGGCCATCTGCCCGATCGGAGACCAAGCCATTGACAGCTGGAGCGAGTGGAGTTATCCTTACTTCTTCAAGGCAAAGGAAGGCGTTTCAAAAGATGAACTGGAAGCCGCTGCCCGCAAGGTTATGGAGGACATCATCGGAGGCGACTCCGATGCCAGCGATGAGAGCAGGGCTGAAGCCATCAAACGGACCAGAGTCCACCTTATCCCTTTGACGGAGACCTACTTCGACCAGACGATCGCCAACACTGACGGAGCCAGGGGCAACAAAACGACGACTTACACCCTGCTTGCCATCGCGTTGCTGGTCATCATCATCGCGTTCATCAATTTCGTGAACTTCTTTTTCGCCCTTGTTCCTGTGCGCGTGCATTCGGTCAACACCAGAAAGGTTCTCGGAGCGTCAAGGGCAAGCCTTGTCATGGATTGCGTGATGGAGGCTGTCTCGCTGATAGCCATCTCATTGGCTCTGGCCGCCGCTGTCGTGATGCTGTTCCAGACCTCCACGGCGGCGAACCTCATCACCTGCTCAACGGCGTTCGGAACGAATATGTCCGTGGGTATATTCACAATCATTCTGGGACTTTCCTTCGCCGTCGCGGCGAGTCTTTATCCTGCTTTCTACATCACGTCCTTCTCGCCGGCGCTTGCCCTCAAGGGATCGTTCGTGTCAAGCGCCAAGGGTCGTGTGTTCAGGTACTTGCTTGTCGGCTTGCAGTTCCTGATCTCCATCTCGCTGATCATCTGCGCCACGTTCGTGGGACTTCAGCGAAAGTACATGCTCAGCCACGACATGGGTTTTGACCGTGAGGAACTCATCACGGCCAACGTGAACCGTACTGTCGCGAAGTCCGCCGAGGCTCTGAGCTCCAAATTGAGGGAAGATCCTCAGATCAAGGACATTACCTGGGCTGATGGAGACCTTGTACAGCCGAGCCGTATGGGCTGGGGTAGAATGTACAAGGGCGAACAGATCAGCTTCCAGTGCTATCCTGTCGCCTGGAACTTCCTGCGGTTTATGGGCATTCCGGTTGTCGAGGGCCGGGACTTCACCCAGGCCGACGAGCAGAGCGAGAACGGCGTGTTCATATTCAATGAGGCAGCGAAGAACAAGTTCGGCTTCACCTTGAATGAAAAAATGCCGGGACACATGGATGAAGGTGACGCCGAGGTCGTCGGTTTCTGCCGTGATTTCAATTTCACCTCATTGAAGAACGATGTGTCACCTTTGGCTCTGTACATCTTCGGAAAACATCCTTGGAGACCGCTTTCGACGCTTCTTGTGCGCACCGAGAAGAATGCTGACATCCCTGCCATTATGAAGAAAATCGCCACAACGGTTTCCGAGATAGACCCGACCGTCAATCCGGATGACGTTGATGTCCAGCTCTTTGACAAGAAACTTCAGGGGCAGTACCAGACCGAGGCCAACTTCTCACGCCTCATCACCCTCTTCACCCTGCTCGCGATCATCATCTCGCTGATGGGAGTCTTCGGGCTCGTGATGTTCGAGACCGAGTACCGCCGCAAGGAAATCGGTGTAAGGCGCGTCAACGGGGCCACGATAGGGGAGATCCTGAAGATGTTCAACATCGAGTTCGCGAGGATCGTGCTGGTCTGCTTCGTCATCGCCACGCCTCTGTCCTGGTTGATAGTCAACCGCTACCTTTCCGGATTCGCCTACAGGGTGCCGATCTACATCTGGGTGTTCGCCGCCGCCCTTGTCGCTGTCCTCGCGATCACAGCTCTGGTCGTCACGGGACGATGCTACCGGGCCGCCACCGAGAACCCGAGCGTCACCCTGAAGAAGGAATAGTCTAAGGCTGCGTACGGGCCGGATGACCTTCGTCAAAAATAAATGTTGAAAAATCAATCTGTTAGTGAGACTTTTTTCAATGAATATGAGAGAACGGCTCGCTATTTGCGAGTCGTTCCCTTTTGTGAACCTATGTGAATATGTCCGGTTTGCGATCAGACATATTCACAGATTTTAACCACATGATTTATGAAACGTTTATCGATTCTTACCGCCATCATTCTGGCCGCAGCGGCCTTGATGGCATCGTTCCAGAACTGCTATGCCTGCACGGGCATCACCCTCAAAGCCAAGGACGGAAGCACCGTGGTGGCGCGCACGATCGAGTGGGCCGCCTCGGACAATGACTGCCGCTGGGTTGTAGTGCCACGCGGCCACACCTGGAAATCATTCATCCCCGGCGGCGGGACCGGCAGAAGTTTTACCAATGAATATGGCTACGTGGGTGTCGCGGTGGTCCAGGACGAGCTGATGATGGAGGGCATGAACGAGAAAGGACTCTCCGCCGGCCTTTTCTATTTCCCGGACTATGGAAGGTATGAGGAATATTCAGAAGCTAATTATGAGACGAATATCTCTGATTTCCAACTGGTTTCCTATATCCTTGGACGTTGCGCCACAGTCGATGAGGTCAAGGCCGAGATCGCTAAGGTGCATATTCACGGATTTGATCCTCGCTCTTCGACCGTGCATTGGAGGTTCGCCGAGCCCTCCGGCCGCCAGATCGTGCTGGAGATCATTGACGGGAAGTGCGTTTTCTATGAGAACACCCTCGGCGTGCTGACCAACTCGCCTTCGTTCGACTGGCAGCTCACCAATCTCAACAACTATGTCAACCTCCTTCCTGGACGCACTGAGCCTCACACGCTTGGGAACATGTCCCTGTCTTCTTTTGGCGGAGGGAGCGGCATGCTTGGACTGCCTGGAGACTTCACCCCGCCTTCAAGGTTTGTACGCGCGGCCTTCTTCCAGAACACCGCACCGCAGAAGCCGGACGCCGAGGGATCCGTGTTCACAGCCTTCCATATTCTTGGATCGATGGAGATTCCGATCGGAGCTCAGTTCGCGCCGGGACAGGAGCCGGCTGACATTCCGAGTGCGACACAGTGCACTTGTGTCACTGACATGTCAGGTCTGCGCTTCTACTACCGCTCGATGTACGACGGAGGTATCAGATGCATTGATCTTAAGGAGATTGACTTTAAGAAAGTCGGCTTAAGGTCCGAACCGCTGATCCCTTCCAAGCAGGAATTCGTACATTATATCAAATTTTAATTATTAAAATTGCGAATATGCCATTTCGGGCATGCTTTTCGCATTTGTAATATTCGTTTGTGG
The DNA here is from genome assembly GCA_900544195.1 of uncultured Alistipes sp. Taxonomy (GTDB): domain Bacteria; phylum Bacteroidota; class Bacteroidia; order Bacteroidales; family UBA932; genus Cryptobacteroides. The sequence goes on from UQUJ01000005.1 coordinate 47,187, forward strand.
AATTTAAATATTCATTGATACTATGATTTCAGAGAAACTTGTTAAGGCTTTCAACGATCAGATCGTCGCTGAGCTTTGGTCTTCAAATCTTTATCTTCAGATGGCCTTCTACCTCAAGAAGGAAGGATGGAACGGTGCCGCGAACTGGATGCTCAGGCAGTCCGGGGAGGAGAAGGAACATGCCCTCAAACTTGCTGACTACGCCATCAAGCGCGGCGGTGAGGTCAAGGTAGGAATGATTGATGTCGTTCCTGACGGCTGGGGCTCGCTCCTGGATGTCTTTCAGAATGTCTACGAGCATGAGTGCCATGTCTCAGGTCTCGTCAATGACCTTGTTGATCTGGCTTCCGCCGAGAGGGACAAGGCTACACAGGACTTCCTTTGGGGATTTGTCCGTGAGCAGGTCGAGGAGGAGGATTCCGCTCTGACGATTGTCGAGAGGCTCAAGAGAGCCGGCGAGGCCGGAGCGTTCTTCGTTGACGCCGAACTTGCGAAGAGATAGTCTCTTACGATGAAAACTTCAGAAAGGGGTTGGCCGGGGATTCCGGCCAATCCCTTTTTCACACCACCTCGGTTGTCATGTAGCTTCGGCTGACTCCGGTCACTTCGGCTGGCTCGGTGACTTTGACTGAGTCGCTAACTGGATTTGGTTGGAATCTCGTTGGTCGCTGATCCTGTCAAAGCGCCTGTCCTGCGAAGAGTAGTCTGTTATAAAAGTCTGTTATAAATTTTGCTTTTTTGGGCTTTATTAGATAACTTTGCGAACTCGTAAAATGTTACAATAACGAAATAAATAATATTTATGTCACGTTTTCTTGATCCTCCGAAGGAGGGCAAACGTTTGTCCGAGGACAAGGTGGACAAAACCTACAAGGCAATGCGCACCAAGGTCTTTCTGGGTGCGTTTTTCGGCTATGCCGCTTACTATCTGGTACGTAAGAACCTCTCTCTCGCCGCTCCTGACATGATCCATGACGGGATTATAGACGCTGGCAAGGCCGGACTTGCGATGTCCGCGGTCTCCATCGCCTATGCCTTTTCAAAATTCATCATGGGCAGTGTCTCCGACAGGTCTGACGCGAGGAAGTTCCTCTGTGTGGGTTTGGTGCTATCTGCCCTCACGATGATTCTCACAGGCGTGATTCCGTTTGGGGCGAACACGGCTGTCAACACCGCCATCATATTCACACTCATGCTGGTTGTCGGTTGGCTGAGTGGTTTCGGTTGGCCTCCTTGCGGCAGGATCATGGCGCACTGGTTCAGCCAGAACGAACGAAGCTTCAAGATGAGCGTGTGGAATGTATCGCACACCATCGGCAGCTTCTCGCTTGGTTTCCTCGCCATCGCTGGTGTGATGCTTTTCGACGCTTTCGGTGTGGCGCAGAGCTGGAGGGGAGACTTCATATTCCCGGCTGTCGTGGCTCTTCTTATCGCTGTCTTCTGTTGGTGGGCTATCCGTGACACGCCGGAGTCCTGCGGTCTTCCTTCAGTCCAGGACTGGAGAAAGGACTGGTCAGGAATCAAGTCCAAAGGCTCAGCTGACGAGAAGCTTCCGTTCAAGACCTTGTTCGTGGACTATGTGTTCAAGAACAAGCTCCTGTGGATCGTGGCCATCTCCAACGTGGCCGTTTATATGGTCCGTTACGGCATCGGTGACTGGGCTCCGACCTATCTTCAGGAAAAGTCCATAATGACCGCAGCCGAGAGCAAGATCGCTTTCTCCGTGCACAACATCGTCGGCGCCGTCGGCACACTTGCCTGCGGCTGGGCCACGTCCAAGATATTCAAAGGCCGCTGCGCTCCGATGAACGTGATCTGTATGTTCTTCTGCCTGCTCGGTGTCCTGCTCTATTGGATGGTAGGCTCGGGCATGATCGCCGCTTCTCCGGCTTTGCAGAAGACCCTGATCTACATCGCTTTGTGTCTGATAGGCTTCTTCATCTACGGCCCTGTGGCCCTCACCGGAGTGCAGGCCCTGAACCTTGTGCCTAAGAACGCCGCCGGAACCGCCGCCGGATTCGTGGGTCTGTTCGGCTACCTTCTTGGTGACGCCGTCTGCTCCAAGATCCTTGTGGGCGGCATCGCTGTCGGCAGCTCATGGGACACCGCCATGCTCTCTGTCGCAGTAGGCGCCCTCATCGGAGTCTTCCTCTGCGCGCTGCTGATCAGAAGCGAGAGGAATCTGGCGAAATCCAACGCTTAGGGTTTTGCTAAACTTGATGTTTAACAAAGTAATCCTTTAAAGGATTACCAACTTGTTCTTACTAAACTCAAATAATCATATTCAGAAATGAGAAAAAACTTCTGTTTCAAATCATTGGTTTTCATCGTACTGGCTCTGACTGGCCTTATGGTGTTTGTTCGGTGCGAAAAGTCCGGCGGCGGTGATGACGGTACTGTTGATGTCTCTGAGGTGCTCTTCTCGCTGCCTTCGCAGATTGAAGCTGAACCGGCCGGATTGGTAAAATTTCGTGTTCTTCAGGAGAAGGCGCCGCTTCAGACCGACGAGTTTCTGTTCGGCACTCTTGTCTGCAAGATTGAGAGCGTCTCCGCCAAGGAGTTCAATGTCAGGCTGCCACTCAATCTCACGAACGGAAAGTACGAGGTCCTGATCCGCAGGGGACAGAAGAAAAAGTCCTTCGGCGAGACGAACCTGACGATCAAGTCCGGCTTCACTCCCGACAAGGGGACTACCGTCTGGGGAAGGATCCTATGTGACGGTTCCGGCGTTCCTGGAGTTGTTGTCACCGATGGAGTCTTGGTTACCAAGACAAATGACGAGGGGATATACCAACTTAAATCCGCCAAGAAATGGGGCTATGTATCCATCTCTGTGCCAAGCGGCTACGAGGTGCCGTCAAAGGGAGTTCTTCCGATGTTTTACTCCTTGCTGACGGAGAAGGCTACCGTGGTTGAGCAGAAGAATTTCTCTTTGGTGAAAGTCGAGGGTCAGGACAAGTACAAGATGTTCTTCTTCGGGGACATGCATCTTGCCAACCGCACCGGTGACCTGTCTCAGTTCAGGGTGTTCACCCGCGATCTGACCAAATACATGAACGCTCACTCTGGTGAGAAGATGTACGCAATGACGTTGGGAGACATGACATGGGACATTTACTGGTACGTCAATGATTTCAGTTTCAAGGAGTACCTGGAGGAAATCAACCAGGACATAAAGAGTCTTCAGATTTTCCACACCATGGGAAACCACGACAACGACTACAAGGCTTTCAGACCTGACGCAGACTTCAAGGCCGCGTCTGAATATGTCAGGAACGTGGCTCCGACCTACTATTCGTTCAACATCGGCAAGATCCACTATGTGGTTCTGGATGACATTGACTGCTCGAACTACGACGGCACGGAGCGCCGGAAATATTCAAGGAATCTGACGACCGGTCTGCTTGAGTGGCTTGCACGTGACTTGAGGTATGTGGACAAGTCCACGCCGTTGATCCTCACGACCCATGCCCAGATATTCAGTCCAAAAGCCGGTGATGACTACGAAGTCGTGACCTCCAACGCCGACAGGCTGTTTGACATCCTGAAGGGCTACAAGGCGCATCTTGTCTCTGGTCACACGCATGTGATCTATAACGTGAACCCGGAGGAGTCCGGCAAGCACGGCGCCACGGATTTCAGCGAGCACAACTCGGGTGCGATCTGCGCTTCGTGGTGGTGGTCGGGCAACCTGACTCCGGGTGTCTATGTAGGAACTGACGGATCACCCGCGGGCTACGGCATCTGGGACATCGACGGGACCGACATCAAGTGGAAATTCAAGGCGACCGCCTGGGACGAGGACTATCAGTTCAGAACCTACGATCTCAACCAAGTCTATTTCACTTATGAGAAGGATGTGCCTAAGATGCCTACCGACAACGTGGAGTTGACTGACAAGGGTTTCGGGAAATACGTCAAGGCGTACCCGGAGAACTCAGACAATGAGGTTCTCATCAACATCTGGAACTGGAATTCCAAATGGACTTTGAGCGTGACGGACGAGAACGGCAAAGAACTCACTTGGGAGAGGACCTCGGCCTATGATCCGCTCCACATAGCGGCTCTCTCCGCCAAGAGGTACAACAAAACCGGATTGAAATCCCGCCCAAACTTCACAACAGAATTGTGGCATCATTTCTTCAAGGTGACGGCACCGGACGCGGACACTGACCTGACAATCACTGTCACGGATGAGTTCGGCAATGTCTACACCGAGAAGATGGAGCGTCCGAAGGCTTTCAAGGTCGAGGATTTCAAGAAATGATCAAACATCAAGTTTAACACATACAAAAATCAATTTTCATCTTTATGAGAGTTATCAAATCACTTGCTGCCTCTTTGGCGCTGATGCTGTGCTGCCTCACGGCCGCCTTCGCACAGAACCAGAGAGAGGTGTCGGGAAAAGTTCTCGACGCCGCTCAGCAACCTCTTGTCGGGGTCGCGGTCATCGTTGACGGAACGAGCAACGGAACCATGACCTCCGAAAACGGTACTTTCTCATTGATGGTGCCAGCCGGGAATGTCACCCTTGAGGTGTCCTCCCTTGGCTATGCCACAAAGAAAGTGTCTGTCCCCGCTTCACAGGCATCTGTCACTATCGTCCTGGAGGAAGATAACATGATGCTGAACGAGACGGTTGTTGTCGGTTATGGTACACAGAAGAAAGTGAACCTTACCGGAGCCATATCAGTCGTTGGAGACAAGGAACTCAAGGACCGTTCGTCACACAACCTTGTGACAATGCTTCAGGGGTCTGTTCCGGGACTCAACATCACGACCCAGTCCGGTAATCCGGGCAGTACCGGAAAACTGAACATCCGCGGTTTCACTTCGGTCAACGAGGCCAGCCCTATCGTCCTTATCGACGGTGCCTTGGGCGACCTTGAGGATGTCAATCCGAATGATGTCGAGAGCATCTCCGTAATCAAGGATGCCGCCGCGGCGGCTGTCTACGGGGCCCGCGCCGCCTACGGTGTGATCCTCGTGACCACCAAGAAAGGTGACTCCGATGACGGCAAGGCCAAGATCCGTTACAGCGGACGTTTCGGTTGGGAGGAGCCTACAACCTCCACCGACTACGAGGACAGAGGCTACTGGTCGGTCTACACCCTTGACCTTTTCTGGAAGACACAGTCCGCCGGCACTCCTTACACTGGCTACACCCAGCACGACATGATGGAAATGCTTGCGCGTGTCAATGACAAGACCGAGAACCCTGACCGCCCGTGGGTCATCAAGGACATCCGCGGTGGCAAGGAACAGTGGGTCTACTACTGCAACACCGACTGGTACCACGAGATGTTCAGGGATGAGCATCCAGTCCAGCAGCACAGCATCTCGGTCAGTGGCGGCAGCAAGAACATCAAGTACTTCCTCTCAGGTGGTTACGACCGCCAGACCGGTATCATGAAGGCCACCGAGCCAGATGTGTTCCAGAAGTACAACATGCGCGCGAAGATCGACGCAAAGCTGAACAAGATCATGAGTCTGTCCAACAATATGTCATTCTATAGCTCCGACTATTCATGGATCGGAGTGGGTGACATTCAGGATGTGTTCAGGAATCTTCGTCACACCCCTGCGTCCTTCCCGCTTTTCAACCCTGACGGAACGGGACTTTACAACAACCCGCTTATCATCGGTGGTAACTACAACGTCGCCAACGGTCGTCAGATTGTCTTCGCGATGGGCAAGCACAAGAACTACGACAAGAAGTTCAACTTCGCCAACACCACGGAGCTTGTGATCCGTCCGGTCAAGCAGTTCAACCTCACAGCCAACTTCACCTACAGAAGGGTGAACCGCAACGGGATGGGCAGGACGGTGAACATTCCTTACGGCATCCGTCCGGGAGTCTTCGGAGCCTACACCACAGGAGCGGGCCTTAATGAGTTGGAGGAAAGGACGAGAAGATATGACTATTACACCGGCAACATCTTCGGAACTTATGAAGATTCCTTCAACAACGCCCACAATGTCAAGGTGATGTTCGGTTTCAATGCCGAAACTTACCATTACAAGAACGTGACCGCCAAGGGACAGAATATTTCCGATGAACTCCTGAATGACTTCAATCTGATTGTCCCGGATCCTTCTACCGGCGCCAAGATAACCAATTTGGAAGGCGGGCAGAGTGAGTATGCCCTCGCCGGTTTCTTTGGTCGTGTCAACTATGACTACAAAGGCAAGTACCTTGTCGAGGCATCCGGACGCTACGATGGATCATCCCGTTTCGCCAAGGGGCATCGCTGGGGACTGTTCCCTTCAGTGTCCGCTGGTTGGCGTATTTCTGAGGAGCCGTTCTTCGCCCCGGCCAAGAATCTTGTGAACAACCTCAAGCTCCGCGCTTCTTTCGGCTCGCTGGGTAATCAGAATGTCAAAGACTACATGTTCATGAGAACCATCTCCATCGATGATTTCAAGGCGTTCACATTCGGTGAGGGTTCCACGAACGCCCAGTATGCCGGAATCTCCGCCCCTAACTCGTCATCCCTGACTTGGGAGACCACTTATCAGTACAACCTTGGTCTTGACGCGTCGATGCTGAACGGAAGGCTTGACTTTACCGCAGAGGCCTACATCCGTGACACAAAGAACATGCTCATTCAGGGCAACGCCCTTCCAAGTGTCTATGGCGAAGACGCCCCTAAAGAGAACTCCGCGGATTTGAGGACGAAGGGTTACGAGATCTCCCTCGGATGGAGGGACAGCTTCGAGCTTCTCGGGAAGCCGTTCAACTACAGCATACGCGCTTCAGTGAGCGATTACACCTCCCACATCACAAGGTATGCCAACAATCCTGACAAACGACTCACTGACTACTATGTTGGCCAGAGGATCGGTGACATCTGGGGCTTTGTTGTGGACGGCCTGTTCGCTACCGATGAGGAAGCCAAGGACTATCAGGCAAACGTCTGCGACGCCCTCACTTATGTCGGCACCAACCGTATGCAGGGCGGATTCCTTGCCGGTGACCTCAGGTATGTCGATCTCGACAACAAACAGGAAGGAGAAGGCGGAATCAACAAGATCACCCTTGGCGACAACACCGCCGACAGCCCTGGCGACCGCAAGATTCTCGGCAACTCGCTTCCGAGCCTCCAGTACGGTATCAACCTTGGATTTGACTGGATGGGATTCGACTTTTCGACATTCCTTCAGGGTGTGGGCAACCACTACTGGTATCCTTCCGGCATGAACATAGCATTCTGGGGATCATATTCCTACGCCTACTACACGGCCTTCATGCCACGGGACTTCATCAAGACCGTCTGGTCCGAAGAGAATCCGGACACCTATTTCCCAAGGCCGCGTGTCTATTCATCGACCGGTGGAGAGCTCGCGCCGCCTAACAGCAGATACATCCAGAACGTGAGGTATCTCAGGCTGAAGAACCTCACGGTAGGCTACACCCTTCCGCAGAAGTGGACAAAGGCGATCTGCCTTGACAAGGTGCGTTTCTACTTCTCCGGCGAGAACCTGGCCTACTGGTCTCCGATCAAGAAGTACACCAAGTATCTGGATCCGGAGTCTGCGTATCGTCGTGTCACCAAAAAGAGTAATGACGGTCTGTATCAGAACTCCGACGCCAAGGACGCAGTCGCCTATCCGTGGCAGAAGACCATCATGTTCGGCATCGACATAACATTCTAATGATGGAGGACAGTGAAAATGAAAAGATATTTACTACCTATTTTGACAATCGTCCTTGGAGTCACCTCATGTGACAGCTTTTTGGATAAGTACCCTAAGGACAGGCTTGTTCCGGAGACATATTTCCGTAACGAGGAGGATTTGAAGTTGTTCTCCAACTCTTTCTATGACAACCTTCTGGATAAAACTCCTTACGACGAACAGTCAGACCTTGTGTTCCAGAAAGGAACGATTTCGGATGAACTTCTTGGCGGCACGGCCCGCGAGGTTCCAACAACGGCTTCCAAAGGAGGTTGGTCTTGGGGACAGCTCCGCAAGATCAACACCATGCTCGGCCACATGGACCAGTGTTCCGATCCGGACGCTGTCAAGAAATACACAGGTCTCGCTAAGTTCTTCCGCGCGAAGTTCTATTTCGAGAAGGTGAAGAGGTTCGGTGACGTTCCTTGGTACGACAAGGAACTCGGCTCGACTGACTCCACCCTGTTTAATCCGAGGGACTCAAGAGAACTCATCATGTCCCACATGATCGAGGACATCGATGAGGCGATCGAGTCTCTCCCTTCAGATGTCAGTGTCTATCGTGTGAACAAATGGGCCGCCTGCATGCTCAAGGCTCAGTTCTGCCTTTACGAAGGGACATTCAGAAAGTACCATGGCCTTTCATTCCAGGGTGGACGCTCCGCCGATGACTATCTTAAGTTGGCCTACGAGGCTGCCCAAAAGGTGATGGAGTCGGGAAAATATTCATTGGCCGCGAACTACCATGACCTTTTCATGGAGGTCGACGCCGACAAGAATGAGTACATCCTCGCCATAAAGATGGAGCAGTCCATCGGATGTACCCACAGCGCCACAGGCTATGTGCTCATGAACACAGGCGGCAACCCGGGCTTCTCCAAGAAGTTCGTGGATAGCTTCCTCATGAAAGATGGCTCGCGCTTCACCGACAAAGAGGGCTGGGAGACCATGCAGTTCGTGGATGAGATGAAGGATCGTGATCCTCGTCTTGGCATGATCATGAGGCTTCCGAGCCACGTCCGCACAAATTCCAAAAAGACCGTCTATGGCCCGGATCTGACAATGACCTCGACCGGCTACCAGCTTGAGAAGTTTGTCATGAGTCCTGAGTACGAGACTGCGGAACGCGCCGACATGTCATTCAACGACATGCCTGTGTACCGTCTCGCGGAGGCCTATCTCATCTATGCGGAGGCCAAGGCCGAGCTGAATATCCTTACCCAGGAGGATGTGGACAAGTCCATCAACAAACTTCGTGACAGGGTTGGAATGCCACATCTTCATCTTGCCGGTCTGACTGTGGATCCTTACCTTATTTCCGAGAAATACGGCTATCAGAACATCGCAAGGCTCAATCCCGCCAATCTCGCCCAGATTCTGGAGGTTCGTCGCGAGAGGACGATTGAACTCGTTCTGGAGGCGAGCCGTTGGGATGACATCGTAAGGTGGAAGGAAGGCCTTTGCTTCCCTCAACCTCTCTACGGAACGTATTTCCCTGGTGTCGGCCCTTACGACCTTACTGGTGACGGCAATCCGGACATCTATCTTTATGACACTCAGAATGTTGGCAGCAAGATAGAGAAAGAGTACAAAACGAAATACGGAGAAAAGTTCGTGTTCCTCCAGATCCAGGAGATCGAGATAGACGGGAACTATGTGCCGTACTCGAACGGTATCGTGCTGAGCGAGGGTCACAAGGGCTATGTTGACATGTACCGCACCAAGACTCGCACGTTCGATGAGAACCGCGACTATCTGTACCCTATTCCAAGAGGCGACAGGGATCTTAACAAGAACCTTGCGCAGAATCCTGGATGGGATGACGGCCTGAGTTCCTCCGACGGGGACACCGATAATGGAATGAATTAATCCATTGAAACAAACGAAGATATTATGAAAATAGTTAAGAATATAATAAGACTCTGCGCCGTGGCTCTTGCCGTCCTCCCGATTTTCGGATGCTCCGAGGAGGAATATGTCAAGCCGAGCGCCCTTCTTTCGGAGTCAAGCCTGACTTTCGAGGCAATTGGAGCGGAGCCGCAGTCCCTGACCATCGCCTCTGATGAAGCGTGGTTCATCGATGTGGACGCCGACTGGATCACAGTCGATCCGACATCCGGAACCAACACTGTAGATGTGACCGTGAGCGTCACCGACAACGTCGCCAACGGTGCGATGGCCGCCCCTCGTGAGGGCACCCTAACCATCGCCAACAACCGCGGCTACTCAATCCGCACCGTCATCTACCAGAAAGGTGACACTTACCTTGGGGTTGCGGAGTCCACTGTGACCGAGGCCGCTGCCTTTGAGGATGGAACTGTCGCCAAGATTCGTGACGCGCAGGTCATGGCTGTGGCCAAGACTGGCTTTGTCATCGGTGACGGGCAGACTAACATGTACGTTGAGGGAGAAAGGAGTGTCACAGCCGGTGACATTGTCCAGCTCAGCGGAAAATGTGCGGTCAAGGGTGGTGTCCCTGCCTTTGTGGTGGACGGCTTGGAGGTCGGCCAGAACGCTGAGCTTCGGCCTGCGGAGCCGGTGGTCGTGGATGGTACATCCACTTCATATCCTTTTGACAAGGTGACATACGCCAAGGTTTCAGGAACCATCATCGGGAATCTTCTTCGCCTTTCAGGTGGTGTCAACTGTAAGATCATCGATCCGGTCGAGAGTGTTGGAGCCACGGAACTTAACGTTCATAAGGTCGAGGCTCTCTGCTACTATGTCGGCACATTTGACAAGCAATATGCTTTTGTCATCTTTTCATTGAAAGACAATGGGGTGGATGACACCGTCGGCAAGCCGCTGCCGTATTCCGATGATTTCTCTTGGCTTGCCCCTTACATTGAGTTGGCCAACTCGAAACTTCCTGAGGCAAGCAAGATCTCTGACTGTGTCGGTGCTGTCACCTCGTCCGCGGACGGATGCGCCAACATTTACACAACTCTGAAGGATAATGGTTGTGACGTTCTCGGTGAATTGAGGTCCAGAGGCTACACAGACTTGAACCCTGGCTTCAAGACAATCTATCTTCAGGATGCCTATTTCAAATTCGGAAAGACAAACAGTCAGTCTGGGCTGACACTGCCGCTCTTCAAGATTGATGGCGAGCAGGACATTGTCGTATCGTTCAGATGGTGCTCTCAGATGCAGGGTTCAGGAAAGATTGACGAAACTCACATGGTTGTCGCCATTGACGGGCCGGGTACAGTCGTGACTGCCAAGGGAACCGATGGAGCCAAGATCAGCGATCCTCTCGCGCACTCCCAGAAGCAGGGTCAGATGATGTGGCAGGATGCGATGTTCACTATCAAAGGTGCGACCACTGCCACGGCCATCACCATCCGCTCAAATGAGTTTGGTTCTTCTGACGATGTGGTCAAGGGTGTGTTCCGCTACTATCTCGATGACATTGAAGTGATGCTTGCCGCGGATGCCGTAACCGCTGACATTAAGGTTGAGGGCATTGAGAACGACTTGATTACCTTTGAGGGCACACCTGCCGCTCCTGTCAAGTTCAATGTGACTTCCAGCGCCGCGTTCAAGGTCAGCTCCAGCGCCAACTGGCTGCATGTCGAGAACGGAGAAGGAGGAGCCGGACAGACAAATGAAGTGACCGTGACTTGTGACCAAAGCGAACTCAGCGTATTGAGAAAGGCCGAGATCACCGTGAAGTCAGGAGTCTCCACCAAGAAGATTCAGGTAGTTCAGTCCGCTGCAGGTCAAACCTTGAAACCGTTTATTTCTATCGCTGGAGGAAACTACTTCAACATAGACGCGACCGATCTTTCTTTCAAAGTCAAGGTGCAGCATAATGTTGATTACACGATTCAGATTCCGGATGAGGTGAAATGGGTGTCTGTCGAACCGATTGAGACTAAAGGTCTTGTTGAGGAAACTGATTTGATTCTTTACACGGCTGCAAATGTTGAGACAACACCTAGGACGGCAACGATTTATCTTGTCAATGTGGCGGAAAGCCTTATTGTTCCAATTGTTGTCAACCAAGGGCCGGCCGCACCTTCCGGAGAATCCAAGATTTCATGGACATTCTCAAAGGATTTGATGGGGACTTACAAAGATGCCTTTGAGAAGAACAACTCTCTTCCTGCAACCAAGGGAAAAGGCTACATTTCGTGGGTTGATCTTGAGGAGAATGTCGCGCTTGACGTGGACAAGAAGAAGTCAAAGGTTATCGGTGGGACAGGTGAACCATATATTACAGGTGCATGGGTAGGCGACTATTGGGAGTTCGCTGTTCCCGGTGTTACGGCTTCCGCCGGAGCTAAAATCAACTTTAATGGGGTGACACGGTGCTCTGGCTCAGGACATAAGTATTGGGCGATGATGTACAACGTCGGTGGCGAATGGGAGTACGTCAAGGAGACCAAGACCGAGACTGAAACAGGAAAGAATGCCGTTTACACTCACATTTTGACCAAAAAGAACCAGACGGTTTCCGAGACAGTCAAACTTAAGAGCGCGATAAACAACCAGACTGTCAAGATAAGGTTTATCTGTGTGGCAAATTGGCAGTGTGGTTCGGCGGCTGCCCTTGAGGCTCCTAATGGAGGTACTCACCGTTGGTCTGTACCGGCCGGAACCACAGATGGCCCGATTATCACAATCACGGAGCCGGCTCCTGCGCTAAAGGCAAAATGGTTCTTTGATGAAGATCCTTCAAAGGATGCCTATGTTGAGACTTTCGGCACATTGAATGGAACATTCAAGAACACGGCAGGAGACAATGGGATGTATGTTGAGGCAAACGGAAAGTCGGTCGGTAGTGGACGCATCACTTTCGTTCAGGTTGACAAGACTTCCTTCCCGGTGGCCTCCGACCCTAATCCTAAGTATTATGTAGGAGGTACCGGACATCCTTATGTGACTGGTGTGTGGCCAGGAGATGCTTGGGTGTTCACAGCGACTGATGGCAATGAGTATCCGGCAGGAACGAAGCTTCACATAAAGTATCTCACCCGCTGCTCCGGAACCGGTCAGAAATATTGGAGGCTTGAGTATTGGGACGGCGAGGCATGGCAGCCGACAGATCCGTTAAAGAAAGAGACGGAATCCGGCAGTTCTGCGGAGTATAATTTTGAGGAGTCTAAAAAAAATGTCACTGTGGACAAAACGTTCACATTGGCGAAAGCTTGTACGGAGATGCAGTTCAGAATGGTCTGTGTCGTTAACTGGACTCTTGGAAAGAAAGCGCTTGAGGCCCCTAATGGAGGTACATGTCGTTTGGCCGCAGAGTCTGATGCTGAAGGAACGAGCCCGCTCTTTGAAGTTGTAGAGTAGGTTTGTTCGCAAACTCTAATCAAAGGCGCTCCCGAATCATCCCGGGAGCGCCTTTTCTAGTATAGATGAACCGCTGGCAGGTCGGTACACGTATTTCTCCGTGTGCTTGCTAATGAGCGTTCATGGGCGTACGTTCACTACTGAATAGTTTCGATCTGCTCCTTGGAAAGCTTTGTGTACAACTCAATCTGCTCAATCGGCATGCCACTGGCAAGCAGAGCCTTGGCCACTTCCAGTCTGCCCTCAACAAGCCCTTCAGCCTTCCCTTCAGCTTTTCCCTTGGCCATCCCCTCGGCCTTTCCTTTGGCCAAACCCTCAGCCATACCTTTAGCCATACCTTTAGCCATACCTTTAGCCGTCCCGTCAGCAATCCCCTTTGCCTCTCCGTCGGCGTATCCTTTCTCGAAGCCCTTGCGCTCGGCGAATTCCCGCTGCGCCAGAATGTCCCACTCGTTCATCTTGTCAATCTCGTATTTAAGTTTCTTCTCCTTGTCGAACGCCGCCACCTCACACGCCTCGGCGAGCCGTCTTGAGATCCCGCCGGCCTCCTCGATCCATTCGGGGATCCTTTGGAAGCCTTCACTGTTCTTGAATATGTAGAACAGCCTGTCGAACTCCGTCACGCACTCCTCCAGCGTCTTGGTGAACAGCGTCATCTCCACAAAGATAATACTAATTGTCTGATTCGCAACCATTCCGGTGCGTCTTTCTGTGAACTGCCAGTACGAGATGAAGTGGTCGGTGTCCCAGAGGGACTCGTCGTCGTGCTTCAGGTGATAGTTCAGGAACGACACCACATAGACCGGACGTAGTCCCTTGTATCGTTCCCCGTCCGACAGTTCAAGATGGTAGAGCCCCGACGCGTAATAGACGCACCTTTCGAAGAAGTTGTCCTCCTCGGCGGCCTGCATCTCCACAACAAAAGTTCTGCCTGATTTGTCACGGCAGACCAGATCCAGCACTGTCTTTTTCCCATAGGGTACATCCCGCCGCTGCTCGCGGTCGGAATATTCGGTGATGTCATCGATTCTGGCCTCTGAGGGTAGGATCATGTTCAGCACCCCGATTAGGATGTCCTTGTTGTTTTTGTCGGCGAACACCGCCTTGAATCCGACGTCGCTCCTCAGGTTCACGAACGGAGCGAGTTCCTGTTTCTTTTCATTGAAATACATATGGTTCAAAATTTAAATAAATATTTGAACCGCAATAATATGCACAATAAACGTAAAAAACGAAAAGAAACCTATAAGAAATATAAAAAACAGAAATTTATTCGTTAATACCACTAAAGAAACCACTTCGCCACGGCTGGCAAATAACATTTCACATAAACCAAGGATTCTGAGTTGTTTTGTATGATTGCCCAACTTCCATGATTCAATTGGTCACTTCGATATGCTCAGTGACCGGAATCGGCCGACAGCCTGTTTGCGGCACCATCGTCCCGTCGCCTGTTTGTAGAGCCATCGTCCCGTCGCCGATTCGCAGAACAATTGGCCGGCCTATGATCTTGCCGATCATAGGCCGGTAGCTGGCTTACCGAACCATAGGTCCGTAGCTGACTTGCTGAACCATAGGTCGCTGAACTTGTCGAAGTGCCGAAGCAACTGGGCTACTTTTTGCTTATAGTCGTCAGGCAGTAAGGCCCGGAGTAAAGGACGGTGCCATTGCTGAAGAGTTTCTGTAATTCAGGGATTGTTTCCAGTCTTGACGTGCGTGTGATGATTGTCAGAGGCTTGTCGGAGGCGGAGACCGCTTCCACAAGGCGTTCCGGCTCCTTGCCGTAGTCGGTGATCTGACGGCCGATGTAGGCATCAATGTTCTCTGGCCTGTGGAGGAACACTGTCGCCACATCGGTGCCATCCGGAACCTTGGCGCAGATCGCTCCGTAGCCGATGTACGGGTTGATGTCCTTGACCACAGCCGAGGCCGAGAACACGGCGAGGAACAGGCTGGCTCCAAGAAGCAGAGCGGGAATATTCCAAACCTTTCTTTTAAAGAGGAAGAATGCTCCCAAAGCATTGGACAGCGTCAGCAGTATGACACCGTTGATGACCGGGGCTTCGCGGGCGAAAGGATATTCAGCCAAAAGGTCATCCGCTGCCGGAATGTGTGTTGCACCGAGGAGAATGAGTGCCGCGGCAAACCCGATGACTGTGAATATGATAGAGAATAAACCTACAGATCGGCGCATCCATCCTCTCTCCCCGATGCGGTCAAGCACGATAGGAAACAGATAGACGCAGAACGGGAAGACCGGCACGAGGTAGATCGGCAGCTTGGAACTGAAGGAGGACAGCATCGCGACTGTGGAGATGATCGTGCAGAGGAAAAGAATCTCTAAGTCGGAACGGCCCTGTTTTGGGCAATTCGACGCATCTGATGTGTCAGAAATACCGACTTTTGACTGTGCTTGGCCGGGAGTCTCTTCAACACATGTATTCCGAACCGGCAGCAGCGAGGCGACAAACGTCCCGACCAACAGCAGGCTGTACGGTGCCAGACACCAGATAATAGCCACGAGGTAGAACCAGAACGGTTTGGCGTGGGTGAAGGCGTTGACGGCCCGCCCGACGGTCTGTTTTACCAAAAGGTTGTTGATGTACTCCGATCCGCCCTCGATCCAGACACAGCCGATCCAAAGGGCCGCAAGCCCGGCTATGATGCCCCAGGTCTTGAGACCCAAGTACTTGCCGAACCCTTTCCAGTCACGCTTCACGATGAGGAACACGGCGATGGACAGCGGCGGCATCAGAAGTCCCACCGGCCCCTTGGTGAAAAGGGCGAGGAATATCCACACCGGAAGCAACACGGAATCCGATCTTCGCGCGACTTCTCCGGTATACATCCTGTAGAACGTCCAGAGAGCCAGCACGATGAACATACACATCAGCATATCCATCCTCAGCACGATCATAGTCCCGAGGAACATAACGCAGGTCAGCGTCATTCCGGCCAGAGCCATTCTGTCCATCGCTGACTTGCCTTTCATCACCCACTTGTCCATTATCCCCGTGATGACGAACGCCGGGATCAACGAGAACATCGACAACGCAAGGCAGCTGTGATGCCCGAACAACAGTCTGCACAGCATCACGATCCAGAAATAGAGCGGCGGTTTGTCGGCATACGCCAGTCCGTGGTTGTAGAATGCGAATATATGCCCGTCCGCAAGGACCTCGTTCGCTATGCTGAGATACCTCAACTCGTTGGACGGCGTGAAATCCCTCGTCAGCATCACCGGGAAAAGGCAGACGAAGGTGAAGGCGAAGACCGTCATCATAGGATGGCGGGTGAATATGTTACCCTTCCCGGTCTGTGGAGTGTTGTTTCTCATCTGAATATTCTTTTTTGCCTGATCCCAGGATCAGATTCCTTATGTAAACCACAAACCCGAACATCTGGCCGAGGATCAGTACCGGGTCAAGCCGGATGATGCCGTAGATGATGATCATCCCGGAACCTACGATGCTGATGATCCAGAATCCCCTCGGAAGCACGGATGTATGCCAGTGGTGTGAGAAGGCAAACTGATAGACGAACCGCAGCGTGAACATCAATTGACCGGTTGAGCCGAACACCACAAGCCACACCGGAATGTCGCTGTTGCGGAAGAAGTTCTGTGAATATCCCCGGGCGTCCTTGAACAGAAGCATGGCGGCTACAAACGGAAGAGCTGCCAGCAGAACTCTTGTGAGGATCTTCATACGGTTCCATATCCCGTTGGCATTCAGGTTCCAAAGATAGATGAAGTAGGCGATGAACTGTCCGAGGATGATGGAGAAATCATTCCTCAGGACTCCGTAGATGAACATCAGGCACGCTCCGATCACGCTGAAGATCCAGTAGGACACCGGGGAGACCGATTCATGTGCCATCTCGGATTTCAGCCATTGGAGCGCTGTCCTCAATCCGAAGAATGTCTGGGCGGTGAAACCCAGGGTGAAGGTAAGCCAGACGGGGATGTTGTCAAACATATTCCGGAAGATTAATTTCGCTCATCGTTGACATTGTCCTTCCCCACGGAGTAGTTGATGTACCGTGGCTTCATCCACCTGTAGGCGAAGCAGTCCGCGAAAGGTCCCCAGAGCCTGTTCCAGAGATGGAACTTGGATGTGCCTGCCGTGCGTGGGAAATGCCTTACCGGCACCTGGCCGAAACTTCCGCCTTCCTGAAGCAGGATCAGAGCCGGCAGGAACCTGTGCATTCCCTTGAACATCGGGATCTTCTTGGCCGCGTCAGTGCGGATGATCTTGAGTGGGCAGCCGGTGTCCTTCGCCCCGTCGTGAGTCATCATATTCCTGAATCCGTTGGCGATTTTGGATTGGATCCGCTTGAACGCCGTGTCTTTGCGGTTCGCCCTGTAGCCAGTCATCAAGGTGTGTTCCTTCATTCCGTCCAGCAGCAGGTTGAAATCCTCCGGTGTGGTCTGAAGGTCAGCGTCCATATAGCCGACATATTCAGAGAAGGCATAGTCGAATCCGGCTTTTATCGCGGCGCTGAGTCCGGCGTTCTTTGAGAAGCTGATGTAGAAGATGTCTTTGTTGCGGGAGCAGACCTCCTGGATCAGTTTGAGGCTGCCATCTTTAGAACCATCGTCCACGAACAGCGCGCAGGTCTTGACCTTGCTGACAGGAATGAACTCGGTCATAGCCTTTTCCAGATTGTGGATATTGTCCTCCTCGTTGAAGACAGGCACCACAATGGTTAGAGCATATTCAGATGTCCTGTTCATATTTGAATATTAACTTGATTTCTTGTAACTGATGATCGCCCAGCTTCCGAACGCGGCCGCGAAGCCGCACAAAGCGAGGAACTGAGGAATCATATCCACAAATTTACTACCTTTCAGGTAAACAAGGCGCATCACCTCGATGAAATATTTAAGAGGATTGACGATTGTTATGGCCTGAGCCCAGTCCGGCATACTGCTGACCGGAGTGAACATCCCTCCCATCAGGAAGAATATCATAATGAAGAAGAATCCCACGAACATCGCCTGCTGGATGGTCGAGGCGTAGTTCGAGATCACGAGTCCCAACCCGGACACCACAAGAATATATACTCCGGTGAAAAGCATAAGTGTCCAGATGCTGCCGGCCGGGGCTATTCCATAGATGACTTTGGCGAGCAGCAGACTCAAACCCATTATCACGATTCCGATGATCCAGAGCGGAATCAGCTTTGCCAGAATGAATTGGAACTTGCCGACCGGAGTGACGTTGATCTGTTCGATGGTGCCGCTTTCCTTCTCACCCACGATGTTGAGGGCCGGGAAGAAGCCACAGATGATGGTCAGAAGCATCACAATCAGCGCCGGCACCATAAACACCTTGTAGTCAAGCGACGGATTGAACTTGTAGAGCGGACTCACCGAAAATGAAGGAGTATCCTTACCTGTGGCAGTGACCTTCACCTTTTCTGAATATTTCCGCAGAGCCGTTGAACCCGAGATCATTGACACCATATAGGACGATCCGAGCGATCCTTTGGTGCCGTTCACGGAGTTGGCGGCGATCTGGATCTGAACGCCCTGTCCGTTTACAAGATCCTTCTCGAAATTCTGCGGAATCACGAGTATCATGTCAGCCTCATCGGAATCGACTTTGCGTAAAGCGTCCAGGTAGGAATCCGAGGTTCCGGAGACGTTGAAATAGGCCGAGCCTCCGATCTCTGCCACAAGCATTTGCGACAGAGGACTATGGTCGTTGTCAACCACATCCACACGGACGTTCTTTATTTCCTGGTTCGCCGCCCAAGGGAAGACCAGCATCGCCATCAGCGGCAGCGCCACCAGCATCCTCGGGATGATTTTGTTCCGGGACAGCTGCTTGAACTCTTTTTCTATGAGGAAGGATAGCATATTCTTAAGTTAATCTTGTCTTGAAATTCTTGACGCTCAATGCGATGAGTATGAGTGTGATGAGGGACAGCACTCCGATCTCCGGCAGTGTGTAGCTTAGCGGCGTGCCTTGGATCATGATCATCTTGATCGACTGGATGTACCAGCGCGCGGGGACGATTGTGGAGATCCATTGCAGGACGCGCGGCATGCTCTCGATCGGGAATATCAGTCCGGACAGCAGCATCGTCGGCATCATCAACCCCATTCCGGAGGCTATCATCGCAGCCATCTGGGTCTCGACCATAGTTGAGATCAGAAGCCCCAGACACAGTGTGCAGATCAGGAACAGGATCGAGACCAGAGCCAGCGAGAACAGGCTTCCGGCGATCGGTACTCCCATCACGAACACTGCGCAGACAATGATCAGCACCAGATCGAAGATTGACAGCACCAGATACGGAATCGCCTTGGCGATGATGATCATCATCGGGCTTATCGGGGAGGTGAGCAGCACTTCCATCGAGCCGGTTTCCTTTTCCCGGACAATCGCTACGGCTGTCATCATCGCGCAGATCAGCATCAGAATCAAACCCATAACTCCAGGCACGAAATTATAGGCGCTCTTGCCCTGAGGGTTATAGAGCATTCTGATGACCGGGGTGATCGCCGCTCCTGCCATTCCGCTTTTCTCGGCGATCTCCTGCTGGCAGGTGGCCAGGATGTTGCCGGCGTAGGCCGTGATCATCGAGGCCTGGTTCGGGTCGGTGCCGTCGGCGATCAGCTGCACGGACGCTTCTCCGTTAAGTACATCGTTCGAGAAGTTGTCGCTGAAGACCATCACAAGGCTGGTCTTGCCTTCCCTGAAGATGTCGTTGATCCTGTCGATGTCTGTGATCCTTTCGCTGACGTTGAAATATTCACTGGCATTCATCCGTTCGATGATGCGTGTCGTGAGTTCGTCATTTACAGGGTCGAACACGGCCACGGAGGCGTTGCGTACCTCAGTGGTGATGGCGAATCCGAACAGCAGAAGCTGCGCGATCGGCATCCCGACTATGATGAGCAGAGTCCACCTGTCTCTAAGGATATGTCGTAACTCCTTCTGTATGAATGCTAGTAAAGACTTCATCTGTTGTTACTCTCCATCTCTTTTGGCTTCTCTTGCAAGACGGCGGAACACCTCGTCCATGCTCTCCGCTCCAACACTCTGCTTCAACGCGGCAGGGGAGTCCAAAGCCTTGATCTGACCGTCCACCATAATCGAGACGCGGTCGCAATATTCAGCCTCATCCATATAATGAGTGGTCACGAATATGGTGATTCCGTCATCGGCCGCCTTGTAGATGAGTTCCCAGAACTGCCTTCTGGCCACCGGATCGACTCCTCCCGTCGGTTCGTCCAGAAAGACGATTCCGGGCCGGTGGAATATCGAGACCGAGAACGACAGTTTCTGTTTCCAACCAAGTGGAAGTTCCTTGACCATCGTGTTCTTCTCGGAACTGAAATTCAGTTCGTTAAGGAGTACATCAGTCTTGGTGGCGATCTCTTTCCGCCTCATTCCGTAGATTCCGCCGAACAGGACCAGATTCTCTTTCACTGTCAGATCCTCGTAGAGTGAGAACTTCTGGCTCATGTAGCCGATGTGTTTCTTGACCATCTCCTGCTGCCGGGCGATGTCGAAGCCAGCCACCGTGCCGGTGCCGGAAGTCGGCTTGCTCAGTCCGCACAACATCCTCATCGCCGTTGTCTTTCCGGCTCCGTTGGCTCCCAGGAATCCGAACACCTCGCCTTTATGCACATCGAACGAGATGTGGTCCACGGCCGTGAACGTCCCGAAACGCTTAGTCAGGTTATCAGTATGAATTACTTCCGCCATCATATTCTCATGAAGCAATCCTCCCCGGACGGTTGGATCGCATTGATTGTGATATTGTTGTGCTTCCTGCCCTGAAGGAACTTCCTGAGTTCTTCCACGTCGGCTTCCTCACTGGTGGAAAGGTTCACAGAATCTCCGAACGAGAACGTCTGGTCTGTCAATGAACCTTTCATCATCAGAATTTGATTTCTCCGTACATTCCAAGTTTAATCAGGCCGTCATTTTTCACGGCGATCTTCACGGCATAGACAAGGTTTGCTCTTTCGTCACGTGTCTGGATGGTCTTCGGGGTGAATTCTGCCTTGTCTGAAATCCAGACTAGCGTGCCGGCATATTCCTTCCTGCCGGATGTGCCTTGGTCGGCGAAGACCTTTACTGACTGACCGAGTTTGAGTCCGGTCAACTGGTCGGCGGTGATGTAGGCGCGGAGTCTGATGTTGTCCAGATCAGCAACCTTGAACAGTGCCCGTCCCTGCACGGCGAGTTCCCCTGCTTCTGAATATTTTGCCAGGATGGTTCCGCTTACCGGACTGGTTATGACGCATTTGCGTATTTTGTCCTCAAGCTGCATAACTTGCGCCTCAAGGGCGGCAGATTGGCCGGAAACCCCGCTGTTGGCGTTCTGGAGGCTTTCTTTCCGCGCGGCGAGCTGCCTTTCAAGAACCTCAAGTTGTGCCTGAATATCCTCGACCTGTTTTCGGTTGGCTGCTCCGGCCTTCTCCAGTTTCGTGAAACGGGCAAGTTCCTGCTTCTGCTTGGCTATCTGGCTTTCAAGTGAGGCTATCTGTCTGGAAATGTTAAGCCTGCCGCTTCCGACAGCCTTCATCGTGGCCTCCAGCTGCACTTTGCTGAGGTAAAGCTGAACCGTGTCGATGCAGCCCACGACCGCTCCGGCCTCCAGCTGGTCGCCTTCCTGTATGTCGAGGTTCATAATCCTACCGTTACCCTCGGCGGAGACTGTAACCTCCGTTGACTCAAAAACGCCCGAGGCATCGTAAGCCTTGTTCCCTTTCCCGCAGGAAGTAATCGCCAGCGCAAGGACCAGCAATGATGAATATGTAAGAGTCTTTTTCATTTATCTATCTGTTTTGTTTTCAGCTGCTGGATCCTGATAGCGTCCGGATCGGCCTGCCCGGCCACCCCGTTCTCGATGTAGGACTCGACCTTTTTATAATTGATCTCCAGATTCGAGAGCGTCAGTTCGTACTGCCGTACCAGCGAGAAGTACTTTTCCGCCGCGCCATGGCATTCCTCGATGGTGACTGCCATGCCGCCGGGCTGGCCGTTTTCGATGCCGCCAGCCATGCTGCCGGCCGGATCGGTTGCCCTGCCGCTCATCTGGCCGCTCACCGGCAGGGCGAGGCAGATGAGCGTGGCCGCTGTAATCAGGATTTTGTTCATTCTCATTTTACCATTATCGAATCAAGGATGAACCCCACATTGCTCCGCCTGCGTTCGTCAAGGTATCGGTTGATGTCAGCCTCCGGCATGATCTGACCGAGGACCGGAAGGAAGAGAAACGAGGCGACGTTGATGGAGACGATGTTCACAATCAGATCCATAAGCTTGATTTCCCTGACATTACCTGCCTTCACCTCCTTCTCCAGCATGTCATTGACGCATTGGATGTAGCCCGTGACCTTCGGAAGCACAATCTCCATGATCTTGGTCAGGTTCTCCTTGTTGTGGATCAGCTCGTCGATCATGAACCAGACAAACCTGTCGTTCTTACGCATCAGGTCGAACTGGTTCATTACAAAATGACTTATGACTTCCTTGAAACTGATCTCTTTGTCATGCACTCCCTCGAGAATGCTGACGATCAGTTTTGCCTTCTCGTCGAAGATCATCTGGAAGAGTTTCCCCTTGGATCGGTAGTAATAGTGCAGCATGGAATGGCTTACTCCGGCCCTTGCCGCGATGGACATCATCTTGGCGTTGCCGTAGCCCTTCTCCATAAACTCCTCTTCCGCCGCCTTGAGGATTTTCGCGGCCGTGTCTAAAGTCTCCTCTGCCATATTCGTTGTTCCATTATATTCATTTCACCGTTTGACTTGAATCGCTCCCGGAACTTCGCCAACCGCATTTCCACTATTTGTCATCATTTTCAGGAATATATTCCTCCGTGAGCAGTATCTTCACCGCCCCGATGACCACAAACGCTGTTATTGCAAATCTCATAATTCTTTGATGATTAGTATGTTTTATGTTTTATGTTTTATGTTTGTGTCCACTTGAAAAAGTACCATTCGCCACTTTTTGCCCCCGTTGGAAGTACCTGTGTGGCACATATTTTTTCAAAAAAAGACTTTTCAAGTGGACTCATGTTTTATGCCTTATGTTTTATGTTTTATGACTATCAGTGATGCGCTAACTTTCGCATCTATGTTCGTAACTTATTAACATCGTAAAGTTTAACAATATTCTACTATAACCTCGATTTGAAATTAGTTTGTACTGAAGGTTTATGACAGCCCCTCAACTGCTCATTTGAAATAAGGATTTTTCAGAACTTACTTTAGTAACCTTCAAAAAATAACCTGCATCATCTTAAGGAATCTTTTCGGTCTCTTTTCTCATCAGTCATGTGCCACCGGCACACTCCTTCTTCAAAAAAAAGAT
>UQUJ01000006.1 GCA_900544195.1 uncultured Alistipes sp.
GCAATGAACAGGCCTGTGTGTGGGTCTGTTGAGGAATTGTGTTCCCGTCAATTGCTAAACACTTTTCTCATCAGTCATGTGCCACCGGCACACTCCTTCTTCGAAAAAAGATCCATCCTCGAAAATATTCTCTTAATCTGAGGCAACTTATTTTTTTTCATGTTACTTATAATGTGTTCTGTACTTGGTACGTTTGATATGCTTTCTTGCAGTTGGCGGGAACGCCAATGTGCCTTGTAGGTCTGTCTGGGGTATGGTGGCGTTTCCGATTGAGAGCCATATAGCCATGTCGGGAGCAATGAACAGGCCTGTGTGTGGGTCTGTTGAGGAATTGTGTTCCCGTCAATTGCAAAACACTAAT
Organism: uncultured Alistipes sp.; assembly: GCA_900544195.1. Lineage (GTDB taxonomy): Bacteria > Bacteroidota > Bacteroidia > Bacteroidales > UBA932 > Cryptobacteroides. The sequence goes on from UQUJ01000006.1 coordinate 362, forward strand.
ATGTTCAATAGTCTTTGTACACGGTATTGTTACGGAGTCTCTGTACACGGCATTGTTACGGTATGTGTCTGAGAGATCGCACTGTTTTCATCCATGGGATTGACGGCCGAACACCTGACACAGAAGTTCTTTGTCAAGCAGTGTCACCCTTGCCAGCTGTGAGAGTGAATAGGTTCTCCGGTTTCCCCATAGTTTTTGAGCGACGGCCATGCGTTCGTCTATGCTGGATTTACTGACTGAAGTTCGGCCGAACAATGACATGCAAAGTTCACGTGCCTCATCTCTTAACGCCTTGTCAGATCTGTCTTGAAGCAAGTTGTCAGCGGATTCTCGGTCTATTTGAACCTCAATGTCTTTCTTCTGATGCAGAAAGGCCAGGAAGGCTCTGATCGACACGAAGAGTTTTTCGACATATTCCCAATCCAGATAGGAATGGGGGATTATCATGCCAGAATCATCGTACATCCAATCGGCTGGAATTTGGATTTTTGTCTTGAAGAGAGCGTTGCGTTGTCTGACAGTCAGGTCTCCGATCCGGTTTCCATAGCGACCGGCAGTATTGTGATCCACGAACAGAATGTCACCCGGTCCCCAACGGTAATGCCATGGCGCTTGCCGGAATCCGGCAGCGATGCTGTTACGGTAAACGTAGATGATCTTGTTTTTCAGTTCGGTTTCGTTTTTTATCTCGTCAATGGAAATCTCGACACCGGAAGGAATATATCCTTTTCGTTCGGTCTTTTTCATCTGTGCCTCCAACTGGCGTTTGATGAAACGCCGCATCCTTTCACAATCCTCAGGCCGGCCGGACGCTATCTCATGAAAATGTGTGCCCATAATCTGAACCATAAGCAATTTCACACCACAGGCGTGCGCGGCTATGGGAAGCAGATTCATTCCGAATTTGCAGTCATCTTCGGTTTCGAACAGGTGTTTGACTGAATGTCCATTGGAGTAGATGTGGGTGTAGAACCCATTCAGAGGCTTGTCAATCCAGCCATCAGTGTTTAGTGTGGTCATATAATGAAGTTTTTCAATTGTTTGGTGTTTGAGCCTGACTTCAGACACGGTGGCCTAAAAGCCGGAGGCCAAGACAAATATATGGAAATTATCCCGCATTGTCAATCCCTTGGGGGAGGAGCTTTATTTCGTCAACGATTCTTGATAGGAATGACCTGACACCTTATGGATGGTGTTTTGTAATTGGGAGATCTGTAGTGATAACATTCCGCCATATGATCAGAGAACCCTTGCGCAATTGAAGATAACGGCAATGTTCATTTTGTAATTGACAGGAACAGTGATGTGCCTTGCATGTCTGTCCGTGGCTGACTTCTGTTCCTGGCTGGGTCTACAAAACAAGGCTCAGGAACAATGGGTGGTGTTGTACAGCATTCTGTGACAGGTGCCTGTTCCCGTCAACTGCAAAGCAGCAGGGTCATTTCATGGTGAGATAGTGGCGGCGGAGGGGCTCGGGAAATTTCTCGATGGAGTAGCGGAGCATGGTGCGGGGCATTGAGGTGGCATATTCATCAAGGAATAGCTCCAACCTCCGCTGGTCGCGCTTCCCGGCCTCACGCAGCATCCAGCCGACAGCCTTGCGCATCAGATCGTGCTTGTGGTTCATCAGCTTGACGGCCATGGAGTAAGTGTCATCGAGCTCCTCGTTCCGGATGAGCGTCAGTGTCGAAACCATCGCGATCCTCTGCTCCCAAAGCGATGTACTCTCCGCCAATGAATATAACAGTCCTCGTTCCTGCGGCTTATTCGTAAGGTATTTCCCCACAATCGCTGGAGCCGACAGATCCACCAGATCCCAGTTGTTGATCCGGCTGGTGTGCGCCAGATAGAAATCGAGCACTTCCCTCTGGACATCCTTCCTGCATTTCCCGACCAGAATCAAAAGTCCGCATAGCCGTACCTCGTGCCACTGCGACTCCAGCAATCCTTCGACTTCCGGCAGCGACGCGAACGTATTCTTTCTCGCAACTGCCCTTGTGTCCGGCACCACCACTCCAAGAAACCTGTCACCTTCGCCATATTCCCCGACCCCGCATTTGAAAAATCTCGGCAGAACCACCTTTTTCTCCTCTGAGTGCAACCCATCCAGTTCAGCCGTCACCCTTTTCACAAAATTCTCCTTGAGTTTATCTTCTTTAATATGCTCTTCCATGACAAATGATGATTACCGTCCGCAAATTAGTCATTATTCTTTGAATAATTGCTTTGTTTTGATTTGATTTGAAATGTTCTTTGAGGTGAAATAATCTTGAGTCCACTTGAAAAAGTCTTTTTTTGAAAAAATATGTGCCACACAGGTACTTCCAACGGGGGTAAAAAGTGGCGAATGATACTTTTTCAAGTGGGCTCAATCTTCATTTTCAGACAAACAAATCAGAACGGCTTCGAAGAATACTGAGTGTTTTGTTGAGAATGCGCTTGCAATGCTGAATATTCGGGTGATGACTCATCCAAGGTCGCCCTTTATGGTTCGACAGGCTCACCAACCGGGCGCTTCCGGTCGGCGGACCGAGAGCGGGTTTGCGGACGCCATCTCGGACTGGAGCAGGCTCGCCAACCTGGCGGTTCCGGTCGCTGGACCGAGAGCGGGTTTGCGGACGCCGCCTCGGACTGGAGCAGGCTCACCAACCGGGCGGTTCCGGTCGCCGGACCTGCCTTAGCAAGAAGCAACATAGCAACATATAAATAAAGAGGCTGACCTTTTGAGTCAGCCCCTTTACAGAAACATTCATTTTATCTCTTGGAGGTGACGTCCGCCTCGTACTTCTCCACAGCGGCGATGAAGTCCTGGCCTACAGGAACGCCGTTCTTGAGGTTGAAGTAGTCGTAAACGGCTCCGAACGGAAGGGACTTGGCCTCCTCCAGAAGGGCGAGACGCTGGAAGTACTTGCCGTTGTCCTCGTACTTGCGGAGGGTCTCAAGCGGCTCAAGGAAGGCCTGAAGCATACACTTCTGGGTCGAACGGGTGCCGATGATGTAGGCTCCGATGCGGTTGATGGAGGCGTCGAAGTAGTCAAGGCCGATGTGTGTGCGGTCAAGTGCTCCGGCGCGTACAACCTCCTTGAACAGGTCGAGGGTCTGGTCGTTCATCGTGACGACGTGGTCGGAATCCCAACGAACAGGACGGCTGGTGTGGAGCATCAGCTCAGGCACGAAGAGAAGGAGGGAAGCGACCATGTCGCTGATGTTCTCTGTCTGCTCGTAGTGTCCGGTGTCGAGGGTGTACATAAGCTTGCGGGTAGAGCAGTAGCCGGTCACGAAGTCGTGTGAGCCGACGGTGTAGCTCTCAAGGCCGATCCCGAAGAGCTTAGCCTCAAGGCATGTCTTCATCCCCGGCAGATCCTCGGCGAGAATCTCGTCCAGAGACTGCGCCATGATCTCACGGTAGCGGAGACGCTCCACGGTCTGGTCCTTCGATCCGTCGTGTACCCAGATGTTCATGATGCAAGGGTCGCCCTGGAACTTGCCCATCGCGTCGGCCACCCTGCGGCAACGCTTTGTGTGCTCGATCCAGAAGTCACGGATTGACTTGTCAGGGTTGGCGAGGGAGAGGTCTCCGCTCTTAGGGTGCGAGAAGGAGGTTGAGTTGAAGTCGAGCTTCATTCCGTTCTCCTTACCCCATTCCATCCAGCTCTGGAAGTGAGCCGGCTCAACCTCGTCACGGTCAACGTGCTTGCCCTGAAAATCACCGTAGATCTCGTGCAGGTTCAGACGCTGTGTTCCGCCAAGAAGGCTCTTCACGAACTTGATGTCGGCACGGAGCTCATCGATGTCGCGGGCGCGGCCAGGGTAGTTGCCGGTCGCCTGGATTCCTCCTGTGAGGGCGGTGTCGTTCTCGAAGCCCATCACATCATCAGCCTGCCAGCACTGGAGGGAGATCGGGGTCTTCTCAAGAAGTTCTATCGCTTTGTCGGTGTCCACGCCGATGGCGGCGTAACGCTCTTTGGCCATCTCATAGGCCTTGGTTATCAGATTCTCGTTCATATTATTTTTAGTTTATGATTTGTTATATTCTCAAAATTGATTCCGGAACAGTCCGCTCTTTGTCGTTGAGGACTAACTCCTTGGCTCGTAAGTGATTGTCTGGATGGAGTTGCCGATGATGCGGCGCATGTCCCAGCGGTCTCCCACTAGATCGGCCACCTTGGCCTGAAGCATGATGTTGCCGATCGCCGTGCCCTCCATAGGACCGGCGATGACAGGGATGCCGAGGGTGTCGGCCGTCAGCTGGCACATCAGCTTATTGGCCGATCCGCCACCGATCACATGCAGTTTCTCTATCTTGAATGACGCGAAATCCTGAAGCGTTCCGATGACCTCCTTGTACCTCTTCGTGAGGCTGTGGTAGATGCAGCTGATCATTTCTCCGTCATTAGTCGGAACCCTCTGCCCTGACTCCTGAAGGGCCGCCTTGATCTCGGCGTACATGTCCTTCGGAGCGGCGAAACGAGGATCGTCCGGGTTGATAGTGGACGGGAAGTCGATTGCCTCGCGGGCCATGGTCTCCATCCCGGCGTATGAATATTTCCGGCCTTCAGCCTCCCAGGTCTTGCGGCTTTGCTCCAGAAGCCACATTCCTGTTATATTCTTAAGGAATCTGGTCGTGCCTTCTATTCCACCCTCGTTCGTGAAGTTGTACTCAGAGGATTTCCCGTCTATGATCGGAGTAGGGGATTCGATGCCCATCAGGCTCCATGTGCCGCTGCTGAGGTAGGCGAAGTTGCCGTCTGATGCCGGTACGGCGGCGATTGCCGAGGCTGTGTCATGCCCCGCCACCGCTATCACCGGCACAGGCTCCAGGCCTGTCTCCTCGCAGATCTCTTTCTTGAGCATGCCGACCTTTGTGCCGGGCTGGGTGATGTCAAGCAGTAGGGAAGGGTTGATGCCGAGCCGCTCAAGCAGGTCTCTCTGAAAGTCCCTTGTGCGCGGGTTGATGAGTCCGGAGGTGGACGCGTCGGTATATTCACAGACCATCTCTCCGGTCAGCATATACGCCAGCAGGTCCGGCATGAAGAGGATCTTGTCGGTCCGGGGCAGCCTTGAGCCGGCTTCCTTGCTTTGCGCGTAGAGCTGGAAGATGGTGTTGAAGTTCATTATCTGGACACCGGTGACGGAGTAGAGCTCGTCCCGCGGGATGATCCTAAAGACTTCCTCAGGGATTCCGTCGGTGTATGGATCCCTGTAAGCTCTTGGCATTCCGATGATTCCGCCGTCCTTGCTGATGTGGCCGAAATCCACGCCCCACGTGTCGATGCCGATCGATTCAATCTTCAAGCCCATCCCGGCGACCTTCTTGAGGGCTGCCTTGAAGTGGTCGAAAAGGGAGTTGATGTCCCAGTAATATTTCCCGTCAATCTCCTTGACGGCGTTTGGGAACCTATAGACTTCCTCCGAAGTCAACTTATCGTTTTCGACAATTCCGATGATGGCCCTGCCGCTCGTCGCTCCGAGATCAAATGCTAGAAATTTCATAATCATGTGGCATTTTTTTGACTTTTACAAATTTCGTTTTTTCTGATTTTTAGCCGTTGAGGATTCTGATATTCTGACTTGGAAATTTGATTCAGAATAATTTTTTGCTATATTTGTGAGTCACAACCACTAAGGTAGAGCATTGGAAACTATGGCTTCGGTACATCTCAAATATTTGGCGGTCAACCCTGTTGACCTCAAGTGGGGGACGGCGGTCAATTCCGTCGGCTTTCAGGAAATCGCTCCGGGAATGGACTATCCTCCGCGCAACCATCCTTCGCGATATGTCTTTTCTGTGGCCAGCGGAAGGGTGCTTCAGGAGTACCAGCTTCTGTACATCACCGAGGGCAAGGGCAAGTTCTTTTGCGAGACGCTGGGACGTTCGAAGGCCATTCCTGTCAAGAGCGGGATGATGTTCCTGTTGTTTCCGGGGGAGTGGCACACCTATTATCCTGACAAGGCTGCCGGCTGGAAGGAGTTTTGGATCGGTTTCAGCGGCACGTTCATCGACAATCTTGTCCATCAAGGATTTTTCCCGAAGGACAGACCGATCTTCAGGGTCAACATCCATGAGGATCTTGTCAACCTGTACACAGCGGCGATCACCGCTGCCGTGAATCAGGAGTCGGGGTTCCAGCAGGTTCTGGCCGGGATCGTCGATCGGATGCTTAGTCTGGCGTATTTCTACGACAGAAATTATCAGTTCCAGGAGTCGGACACGGCCAACAAGATAAGTCAGGCCAAGGTCATGATACACAATGGTTACATGTCCATCTCTCCGGAAGAGGTGGCCGCAAGGCTCTGCCTCAGCTATTCCTCTTTCCGCAAGACTTTCAAGGAATATACTGGATTCTCGCCGGCACGGTTCATCAATGAGGTGCGGATGAGCAAGGCCAAGGAGCTGCTGACCAACACGGCCATGAGCATCAAGGAGGTGGCCTACAATGTGGGCTACAACAACCATGACTATTTCTTCACCGCTTTCCGGCACATGACCGGTCAGACCCCCGCTGAATATCGCAATGCCACCCAGGTCGCCAAGCTGTGACCTTTCTTGTCGCCAGGCTTGTGGTTGGTCACTGAGCTTGTCGAAGTGCGCCAACCGTTGAAGCGGCATAAGTTTAGAGCGACAGCGAAAAAAAAGGCAAATGTCAAATTTTGCGCGTTACCAAAATTTGACATTTGATTTTTTCGCTGTCTATCATCGGGCTAAAGGCGTATTCTTCGGCCGTTGACATGAATAATATTCCTATAGTTCTCCCATGAGTCTTACCGGGCCGATGAGGCCGGAAGGGAGGGGTTTGTCGGTGGACTTGTAGAAGCGGCGGATGGCGGTGACCGGGTGTTTCTCTCCGGGTTGGACATCACCTATCATCCGGTTGCGCCAGACATTGGTCACCTTGATTTCCAAGAGGTTGTCTCCATCTTTGAGGAGTGGCTTGATGTCGGCGGTCCTGAACGGGGCTTTCCAGAGGACACCTGCGGATACGCCGTTGATGGAAATGTCAGCGATGTTCTTGACTGTACCAAGATCCATGAATATTCTTTTGTTGGATGCCAGCTGGGTGGAGTCGATCGCCACCGTTGTCTTGTAAACGGCAGTGCCGGAGAAGTATTTCACGGTCGGATTTTCTTTTCTTGTCCAAGACTCCAGTTCCGTAAATTCTTCATCGGCGGTGCCGCCGTTCTTCTGGTTGAAATGCACCTGCCAGGTGGAGGTGATGGTCTGGATTACGGTCGTTACCGATGTCTGGTTTGTGAGTACGGGCGCTTCGGCAGGCTCTGCGACCGAAGTGTTACGGTCACTGAACTTGTCGAAGAGACTGAACTTGCCGATGGAATCCGCATGACGAATCACAACCGAATCAGATGCATGAAGCGTTACCGAATCCGTTGCGTTGACAAAGACCGTGTCCACTGTTACATTGATCTGCGGCCTGCCTGACAGCACGACAACCCTGGCGTCTGTTGAATACATCGGCATGGTCACGACCGAGCGTCCTTTTCTGGAAATGACCGGCACATCGGTGACTTCCCCGTTGTCAGGATTGAATATGGCCGCGAACTTTCCGCCATCCCTGAAGCTGAGTTCCACTTCTGCGCTATTCCCGGAGAAGTTTCTCACCCAGTAGATATGGGTGCTGTCCGGGAGGGTTCTGTGGACATATTTAAAGTCCCCGTAGCTGTCTGGAGCGTTCGCCGGGGCCTCGGTCGCATCTTTCTGGTCACAGATCATGTCGCTGTCACTTAGTAACATACTGTGGTCACTGAGCTTGTCGAAGTGACCGTTTGGCGATGTCGCTTCGGCAGGATCAGCGACCCTTGCACTGAAATCAGGCTGAATCCCGCTGCGCTTCAGACAGTCTTCAAGCCCCTTGGTGAACACATTCTTCCTCCGCGAATGCCACACATCATCCACGATTGTGGCGAATGCCCTGTCGTCCGCCTTGACCCCTGCGCACTGCTTCGGCTCCTTGCCGCAGATTATGACTCCAGCGTCAGCGAACTCCTTGATCTTTTTAAGAATATCCAAGGACATCACCTCGCAGTTTCTGTCCAGCCACAGAACCCTGTAACGGACACCTGATGGCGCCACAAGTGTTCCGTTCTCTACCTTTACGCCGGATCTGAGCACTGTCGGATTGGCAAAATCGTAGTTGTACCCGTCAGGAACCTGCGGCAGAGTGCTGAATGCGGCACCACCGTACAGGCCTGTGATGTTCAGGTCCTCTCCATAGTATAATAATATGTCAGCGACAGATGACCCTTGCTGGAGCATCGCGCTGGACCTGGCAAGGTAGTCGGTGAACACTCTGGCATATTCAGCCCAAGTCTCGTTCCTGTGCAGCCACTGCCCGTAACGGAACAGCTGAAGGCCGGGAAGATACTCATCGTTCGGCTGTGATGCGGACTCATGGATGACGAATCTGTTGAGTCCGGCGCTGAGTCCGATGTCGGCGATGTACTTCATGTTTTCCGGGCAGTAGGTGTAGGCCCTGCCTTCGTCACCGTTCACGGAGAAAGACTCTGCTGCGACCAACGGCTGTCCGTAAATATGTGACACTGACGCGGATTCACGTACGTCGCAGATGGCGGACGGAACCGATGAGCCGGTCGGCGTGTTTTCCATCCAGATCGCCGCCATAGGAACCGTGGCCTTGATCTTTGGATCCATTCCGTCCCCGGTGTATGCGCGGCCGCTTTCCTGGGATTCCGTGTAGCGGCCCGCGAGACCATATTCATTGACAATCTTGTCGATTCTGTCGTAGTTCTCGCAGAACAGTTCGCCGAGGGTGCGTCGCCAATCCCAGAGGAAACGTTCGCTCGTCCGGGAGCTGCCGATGATCTCGCCCGCAAGCACAGGCAGCCATGGCAGCAGATCGTAGCCACGTCGCGCCTTGAACTCTTCCGCCAGCTTCGGAGTCCAAGTGTAGGAGCCGGCCTCGTAGCTGTCCACCAGAAGGTATCGGATTCCTTTCTCGCCAAGCATCCCGCCGGCCGCCTCCTTATAAAGGTCAACGTAGGTGTGAAAATATCTCATCCATGCGTCCGGATCCAGTTTGTCAACCTCCAACCCGGTCGCTTCCGGTGATGCCGGGTGGTTGACCTTTCCGGTTATGGACCATCCGAAGCGGTAGATCCGCCAGCGTCCGGCCGGCAGCGAGCATTCAAGTTTCCCGTCGGCAGTCATCTTCCCTGTCAGGTCGATTATGTCCGAAGTCCTGATCGCGTCCTTTGAATATGGTGTGTGGTATTTCCAGAAATCATGGATTATTCCGAATCCGCCAAGCTCCTGGCTGTGGTTTACTTTCATCACAGTGAAAAGCTCCAGCGATTCCAACTGCCGGCCTCTGACCCGGAAAAATTGGGCGTAGGTCTGGGGTACATTCTTGGTCAGATAGGGGACTACTGTCGGCTCTATGTCGCAGACTTTCCTCCATTTCAGGCCGTCGTCGCTGCATTCGAGGACGTTCACATACTTTGGCTCTCCGCTTCTGGGGCGGTCGCTCATCGCCATTGTCTTAAGGGTCAAAGCCTTTATTGTCTGCGGCTTCCGGAACTCAACGGTGATGACTGAGTCTGTCTCTTCGATCCTTTCGGACAGGGATCTCATTGATTTGTCTGAATATGGCAGCCTGACGGCGAGGACGTACAGATCCTTGCCATAAGGCTTTACCTCGATGCGGTCGTTGTCTGTGTGGTAGTCAAGGTACGGCCCCACAACATTGTAAAGTTCCGGAAGCCGCACGCATACTTTTCCTCCACGCACGTCAACAGATCTCCATTCCAGCTTTTTCACAGCGTCCTCAGGCTTCACCCATGTGCCGCCTGTCGAGCTCCAGCCCGGCGCGCTTGCGATAGTGACATCCATGTCCAGCGAGTCGGCCAGATTCAGGGCGAACCTGAACGCGTCCTTCCATCCGTCTGACAGGTAAGGAAGTTTGACTTTCGCGGCTCTTGGCATGTTGATTCCGCCCGCGTCGAACTGGTGGAAGCCGCCTATTCCGGCTCTCTTCATCCATTCGATGTCTTTCCTGATTCCTTCCTTGGAGACATTTCCGTCCATCCAGTGCCACCAAACCTGCGGTCTGGAGTTCTTGGGTGGCGTTTGGAATATCCTTGCCAACTCTGATGAATCGGCGTGGACGCTCAATGAATATGTGAGTGTGGAGTCAGTGTCCTTGCTTGTGGGGATGTCCTGCCGCAGCTCCGAAGTGTTGGTTTTTGGCACGGTGTCCATTACGGGGGACAATTGAAGCGGCAGGAAAAGCGCCAAGGTTGTGAGTGTTATAGTCATGCTCATATTGGTGATTCTCTAAAAACATTCAAAGATAAAAATCACCTCTCATATATTCAAACATTTACACCCTTGTTTTCCCGGTTGGTCCGATTGCCCCTTTGAAAACTGATGCTTTGTGTTTGATTTTTGGCAAATCGGTGATGTTGTTATGTCAAAGTTTGAATTTGGCACGGATAATGCTTATCTTGTTCAAAGAGTTAATTGGTTCTAATAGGATTTTATCTTTCTATCCTTTAACCTGTGTGGAACTGTTCTTCATACGTTTTATTCATAATTAGGTTTGTATTAAGTGGGAAAGGTCGGAGCTGTGAAGTTCCGGCCTTTTTTGACTTTGTCAAAAAAGGCCGGAAGATTCCTTTTTTTTACCCTCAGTCACTTCGTGACAGCCCCTGAGGGGCATGGGGAAAGGGTTCCCCAAACCCCTTCGGTCGCTCCGCTCCGAGTGACTTTGTCAAAAAAGGCCGGAACCGATTCTGGGTCAAGTCCAAAAGAATATATTAACGAATTAACAAACGACAGTGGAAAAATCTAATGGCAGATTTTGGTAACGTGCAAAATCTGCCATTAGCCTTTTTTCCACTGCCTTAACACATCGATGGTGGCAAGTTCGGACGCTTCTACTGGCTCAGTAATCGGTAGGCTTTGTGACCGACAACCTATACCTCTGCGGGCGAGTTGAATTGAGCTACAATTTGCGGTTTTTGTAGGAGTCGATGCAGGACGGGATGATGCGTCGGTACTCTTTGCTGGTGTAGAGAGGGGAGGAGATGATGAAGTCGGCGGTGCTGCGGTTTGTGGCGAACGGAATGTTGTACAGGGACGCGAGACGTGTCAGACCCATCACATCGTTCTGATGACCCTGCATGATGAGGTTGTCGCAGAAGAACACCAGCATGTCGATCTTCCCCTCGGCGATCATCCCACCGATCTCGAAATCACCACCGAGCGGACCGCTCAGCATGCACACGACGGACGGAGCCTCCGGCCCGAGTTTCTCGGTCAGCGTCTCGGAGACAAGGCGGCCGGTCGTGCCAGTGCAGAACAGATGACTATGTTTGAGAGAGCCTGCATTGTAGCGGACCCAGTCCAGAAGCTCCTGCTTTCTGGAATCGTGAGCCACAAGTGCGATGTTTGTTACCATATTCATGAAAAATTTAATTGTTTGCTTTTCTCTTTGATTTCCCGGATCCACCGGATGCCCCCGTCTCACCTCTGGAGATGGTGATTGTCTTCATCTCCCTCCCCCCGCCTTCATAGGCAGCCGCCCTTTGCTCACGCTTCCGCCTGCTGGTGAACAGATTGCGGAAGAATTCCTTGAAAGTGTTGAACTCCCTCTGGTAGGCTATGCCGACTCCGTTCCTCTGGGTGTTGTCCAGATATGTCGTGTAGTCGTCCGCCGAATGGGAGAACAGGTTCATTCGCAGCTGCCCGGACTTGTCCAGCTTGATCTCGATGTCGAGGTTGCCCACCATTTCACCCTCCGAAGAGGAAGAACTTGTGTGTTCCCTGTTCCCGACATTGCCGTTGACGATCACCCTGTTGTTGAATAGCTGCGTTGACACGGCGACATCGAATATGTTGGTGCCGCTTTCGCTGGACTGGTAATTCAGTCCGAGGTCAAGCGGGATGTCCAGCTTCTGAAGGATGTTGTTCAGCTGTCCCGCCATGATTTCCGCCACATTGGAGTAGAGCATGTTGGTGTTGTTCACGACTCCTGACTGCTCGTCCGGCATGAAACTTCCGGAGATCAGGAGTGAAAGGAACTGGCGCTGGATCTTGTCCTCCGTGTTGAGGGCGCTCTCGACCCTCGATTTGGTGGTCGGATCCAGATCCGGAACCTCGATCGAGAAGGAAAGCTTCGGCTCGCGCAGCTTGCCCGAGACTCCGATGCCACAGTTCACGACCCTGCGCGCCGAGACAGCCGTGGTGTCCGCGATCAAAGTGGCCACCGACGCTTTTGTCGAATATATTCCCTTGATGTCCAAATCACTGTCCATCACGTCTCCGTTGAAACGTACCGTGCTGCCCTCCGAGATCGTGAAATCCCTTTTTGCGATGTCCATGGCGTTGAAGTGGAAGTTGCCCGACCTCAAGGTGTAGTCCCCGTTGATTGTGAACAGATCCCTTGCCGGCCGCACCTCGATGTCGATTGTCCCCTGACCACGGCCATTGAGCACATTGCCGGCCGCCCTGTCTATCTCCACATAGGCCTCTGTGCCCTGGGTTGCATGGACCTTCAGCTTGATCCCGAAGTCGCTGCCCTTGCCGCCTCCTGTCGTCATCTTGTTCATCATCGCCTCGTAAGGGTCGATGTAAACCTCCTTGAAGGCCTGCTTGAATGTCAGAAGGTCGTTTTTCCCGTCGTTCGAAGCGTTGTCTATAGGAATATGTATGCGCCCGTCCTTGTCTGTCCTGACGTTCACATCCAGCAGGATGGCCTCGAACGGTCCCTTGACCGAAACGTCTCCGCTGGCAAAAAGATGCCCGTAGAATGTCTGGTTGTCACTTTCGGTCATGTCAATGGCCTCGATTCCACGCATCTTGATTCTGGTGTCCATCCTGAAATTCTTCAGATGGTCGTACAGAAGTCCTCCGGCAATCGTTCCTGTGCCGTCAAACCTGTCTTTTATTGTGACCTCATCAAAGAACAACCCTTGGTCGGTGACGGAGAACGGTCCGCTTACATAGTAAGGCACGTTTGTGAATCCGACTCTCAAAAGAACATCATCGAACCTTGTCCCCTCGCTGGACAGGGAAAGCGAATCCAGCGTGCCGCTGGCCTTTACCCTTCCGCTGATGGAGCCTCCCATCTCGCTGAACACGGATTCCATGACAGGGGCGATGTAGCCGGCGTCAAATCTGTCGAGATCAGCGGTTGCGTCGATCCTATGATTTTTCAGGAGATAGTCACCTGTGATGTTCATGGTTCTCTTGCCGTCGATGTCGTTCCTCGCGATCACATGCATTTTCCCGTTACCCAATGAACCGGCTATTCGGAAAGTTCCCATCCTCCGTCCGGCGACCTCGGTTGAGTCCGAGACAAGTCTCATCATCAGACCGGCGTTGCTTTCCCATGGTGAATAGATGATTGCATTGCCGGTGGCGAGACCGGCTATGCCGAAATTGTCACCAAGGAATTTGTTCAGCAGCCCGAGGTCAAACCTCACGAGGTTGACGGAAAGCGTGTCTTTTTCTGTGTAAGAATATCCTCCGTTGACATTGACAGACTGGTTGGCGCAGCTTGCTGTCAGGTTGTCTATCCTGACATCCTTGCCAATCATGTTGATGGCGGATTCTGACACGCTCCACGCAGCGTCATCGTACCAGATGTAGGACGGAAGGGTGGAGGCATCGACAGTCAGTTTCCCGTCACCTGTGCGGCCAAGCTTTCCGGTAAGGTAGAACTCTCCCTTGTTGGCTGGCTCCGTACTGTTGTCGTAGGTGAGACCGGCCCCGAAACTGTCACCCTTGGCGTAGAGCATGAGATTGTCGTTCAGGAGATTGATGCCGGACACGGAAACCGAAGAGCATGCCAATGAGGCGTAGAGGCTGCTGTCCCTGTTGTCGAGGTTCAGATCAACGTCCTTGAGGAAGTTCTTGTCCAAAGCAATCCTTGGAGACTTGACAGAGGCCGTCACGTTTCCGTCCCTCGCGATGTTCAGACGTACTTTTGTGCCTTGGGCGATATATAGTCCCGGTTTCAGGAACGAGAGGATGTCGCGGGCGTCACTGATGTCCAGACGGAGGTCATATTCATCGCCATTCCATTCAGGGATTTTTCCATTGTAGAGGGCCGGGAGCTCTCTTTGGACGGTCAGTCCCTGCGCGTCTTTGATCAGGCTCGTGAACGGTTTTGTGCCGACATAGCTGCCGCTGATGAAGCCGGAAGTTATGTTGACCCTGTTGACATTGTTGTTGGAATGGGACTTCACACAGATGTCTCCGATCTCGTGCCAGCCGTTGTCGTTCTCAAGAGTCATCCCAAGAATGTCAAGGTCTCCGATGAGATCCCCCCGACTGATGTTCATGTAGTTGGCGTTGATCCTGCCGGAGATCTTGGAGTTTTCCCGTTTGTCCAACTTCAAGGCGTGAAGGTCGGCGTAACCGATTGACGCGTAGAACTTGTAGAGCCCGTTGCGGGTCTTGTCCGAAAGGGTGAACAGTCCCTGGAACAAAAAGTTCAGATTCGGATCGCTGCAGACGATCCTGCCGTCAAAGGCGTTGTCTGAATATGTCCCCGCCGCTATGATGTTGGAATAGTCGTAGCCGAGCGCGGACAGTTTCTCCACGAAAAGTGTGTCGATCACCAGGCTGGTCCGGCCCTTGTCAAGTGACACGTCCATCGCTCCTCTCAATGTGACTTCTCCTACCTGCTTCACACCTGCAAGCCGTCCTACGTTGAGGTTTCTGGCGGAGACGTTGCCTCCCAGGCCGATGGCCTTCCCTTTCTTGATGAGATCCCTGATGTTGACATCGGCCGTGAGTGAGCCCAGCGCCGATGTGACATTTCCATTAGCCTTGAGATTGTTTAATGTGCCCTTGACCTCTCCATTGAAAAGGAATTGGGTTCCGGATGCGAACTTTGAGAGGTCAACAGCCGCGCCGGGGGCAAAGCCTCTGATGAACAGGCCGAGGCCTTCGGTCGTGAATCCGAGATTGTCCAGCATGAAATCCATCGTCATCCGGTCGATGTCAGGAAGCCCGGAGAGCCTGCCGGACAATGCCCCGGAGACTCCGCTGTAGGATTCGGAAAAATTGAATCCTTTGATTGAGAGGTCGCTGACCGGCCCTTTGAAATTGGCTTTCCTTAAGTTTATTACTGATTTCATCCTTTGCAAGGACGGGGCGAAGAACGAGATGCTCTTCATGTCGATCCTGCTGCCGAGGATGTCACCTGTCATCAGGACTTCTTCCATGTAGTCGGAGAAGGAAGACGCACCGGAATATTCCATGGCATATTCATTCATGCTGATGTCAGACCAGCTGTCCTTCAGGTGGAGGTTTCGGATCAAGGTCCTGCCTTTTTCAATGGTTGTCTTCCCGGACAGCGCAAGGATCCTGTAGCCGCTCCTCTCGATTGCCTGCAGGTTCTCGACTGTGCCGGTGACGGTGCCACCATTGAAGGTGATGTCGTGGGCCATGAGGTTATTCACGGTGACATCAAGGTTCTTCCAGTCTATGCCATATTCCCGCAGAGGACTTTCGTTCGTCTTGTTGACAAGGCGGAAACGGAAATCCTTGACCTGCACTCTTCCCGCGTCAAGTTTGATGGAGAACGGCTTTTTCTCTTTTTTCGCTTCTGGCTTCCTGATGAGTCTTCCGATGTTGCTTCCTCGCTCGTCTTTGGCCAGGATGAACGATCCGTCCTTGACGCTCAACCTTTTGACGTGGATGGCACCGTCGTTCCTCAAGCCCTTGAGGGAAAATGTCGTGACGATCGATCCTGCTCTTGCGATGGTGTCCAGGCGCTCACCTTGCCAATCGGTCACAGGCTCGTTGTCCAGAATCACAACATCATTGAGCACCAGAGCCGTGAATGGCTTTATGTGAATCTTGGAGAATTCTATCCGGCCGTTCAGTATGCTGCCCAAAGACTCCACCGCTTTCCTTGCCACAAACGTCTGGACAGCCGGAGTCTGCAACAGAATCCAGCCGGCGAAAAGCAGCGAGACGATCGCTACAATGATTCCCCAGAATATCTTTAGAGCCTTTTTCAATCATCGCAAGCCTTGGCGATCAGCGTCCGTGGCTAATAACAACAAAGATACTAAATATCCGTTGGATTGACGAAAATAGTTGTATCTTTGCCATTCGATAAAATGTCTTTGAAGAATATGTCGGATTACATCCTTGGAATCGAATCGAGCTGCGACGACACATCGGCTGCCGTGATTAAGGACGGATTCCTGCTCTCCAACGTGATAGCGAGCCAGCAGGTCCACAAGGATTATGGGGGAGTCGTTCCTGAACTGGCCTCCAGAGCCCACGAACAGAACATCGTGCCTGTGGTAAGCCAGGCTTTGGACAAGGCCGGAATCAAGGCGTCAGATCTTACGGCCATAGCCTTCACCCGTGGCCCTGGACTTCTGGGATCACTGCTTGTCGGCACATCGTTCGCCAAGGCGATGGGCGTGGCCTTGAATATTCCTATAATTATGGTGAACCACCTTCAGGGACATATTCTTGCGGACTTCGTTAAGCAGGAGGGAAAGGAGAACCGCCAGCCGGCGTTCCCGTACCTCTGTCTGCTGGTCTCCGGCGGCAACTCGCAGATTGTCAAGGTGAACGGCCCTCTGGACTACGAGATTCTCGGGCAGACAATCGACGATGCTGTGGGTGAGGCGTTTGACAAATGCTCCAAGATGATGGGACTTGGCTATCCGGGCGGCCCTGTGATCGACAGGTTGGCCAAGCTGGGTGATCCGAACCGCTTCAAGTTCGCCAAACCGCAGATTCCGGGACTGGACTACAGCTTCAGCGGAGTGAAGACCTCGCTGCTGTATTTCGTTCGGGACGAGATGGCGAAGGATCCGGAGTTCATGGAGAAGAACAAGGAGGACATCTGCGCCAGCTTCCAAAAGACATTGATAGACATTCTGATGGACAAACTGATCAAGGCCGCGAGGCAGACCGGTATCAAGGACGTGACCATTGGCGGGGGAGTATCCGCCAACAGTGGACTCCGCACCAGAATCGAGGAAGAAGGCCGCAAGCGTGGCTGGAACACCTACCTTCCTGAGTTCAAGTTCACTACCGACAACGCCGCGATGATCGCCATAGCCGGTTGGTTCCATTACCTCGCCGGCGAGCGCACTCCGCTCGACATAGCCCCTGTCTCCCGCATCGCGGATTATTAATGATAATGATAGTGAATGTTTCAATGACGAACCTTTCAGAACCACTTGTGGTTCAGCCTTGTGGTTCAGGCGCATCCCTCTCTCGATGAGAGGGATTTAGGGAGAGGGTAACGTGAAATGAATTGCTCATTTGAAATTTTGATAATATTGGGCCCACTTGAAATAGTGCCATTTGCCACTTTTTGCCCCTTACAGAAGTATCCGCGAGGCACATGTTTTTCAAAAAAAACGACTTTTTCAAGTGGACTCATAATATTGTATAGTAGGAAAAATCTGCTTTTAGGAAAAGAATATGATTGAATTCGAAATGACCGGCCGTGTTGGCCGAGACCTTAGGCCGGATGACGTGAGGATTGTCGCGGCGAGAGAAATGAACCTCCGCGGCAACGCGGTCATCAACGTGATTGACCCGACAAAGTCCTACCAACCGACTTTCCCGAACGCCGACGCGACCTGCGTGATCGCCAGGCGTTCTATCGATGCCCGCAACGATGTGGTCTACCGCTATCGCATCGAAGGCTACAACCACCGCTTTGAATCTTATGTCCCTTACGAGATTCCTGAATATAAAGACGTAACTGACGCCGAGCCCGTGATCATCATCGGAGCTGGTCCCGCCGGAATGTTCGCTGCGCTTAAGTTGCTGACTTTAGGCTTCAAACCGATCATTCTGGAAAGGGGCAAGAACGTGCGTGACCGTAAGTTCGACATGGCGAAACTCACCCGTGAAGGAGTCCTGAATCCGGAATCCAATTTCTGCTACGGCGAAGGCGGAGCCGGCACGTTCTCCGACGGAAAACTCTTCACCAGGTCATCCAAGAGAGGCGACATCCGTGAGGTGCTGTACCAGTTCGTGAACTTCGGCGCAAGCCCGCAGATTCTTGTTGATGCCCACCCGCACATCGGCACCGACCGTCTCCCGAAAGTAGTGGAGAACATCCGTCAGTGCATCGAGTCCCGGGGAGGTGAATATCACTTCGGCACGAAGGTCACCGACATCACCCGCAATGAGGACGGTACGATTGAGGTTTCGGCTCTTGACTCTGAGACTCTTACGAAAACAGGCAAGCCAAGTGTCCAGACATATTCAGCGAAGAAAGTCATACTCGCGACCGGTCATTCCGCCCGTGACATCTACGAGATGCTGGTCGCGAAGGACTGCGCCCTTGAGGCAAAGGGATTCGCGATGGGAGTCCGTGTGGAGCATCCGCAAGCCCTGATCAACGACATCCGCTATCACGGACAGTGGGAGCCGGGGATGCCCGCGGCGGAATATTCCTTCACAGAGCAAGTTAACGACCGTGGCGTGTTCTCGTTCTGCATGTGCCCGGGCGGCGTTCTGGTGCCTTCTGAGACGGAGCCGGAGACCATCGTGATGAACGGTATGTCCAACTCGGCTCGAAGCGGCAGGTTCGCCAACGCCGGCGTGGTCGTGCAGATCAATCCGGAGGACATCCCGGAGGAATATGCCGGCAAGGGCGCTTTCGCCGGCCTTGAGTTCCAGAAGGATGTGGAAAGGAAGATGTGGGAATATGCCCACGAGCATTCCGATTCGGAGAATCCTTTTGTCGCTCCGGCGCAGAGGATGGTGGATTTCTGCGAGGGTGAGGATTCGGAGGATCTTCCGGAGACTTCCTACAAGCCGGGTGTCGTTCCGGCTCCGCTGCATGAGATTCTTCCTCCGTTTATCGCCGAGAGGCTTCAGGATGCGTTTCCGATTGTGAACCAGAAGTCGATGAGGGGCTACTACACGAATGAAGCTTTGCTGATCGGTGTCGAGTCAAGGACTTCGTCTCCGGTCCGCATCCCGAGAAACCCTCGCAACTGCGAGGCCGACGCCATCCCCGGCCTTCTTCCGTGTGGTGAGGGCGCCGGCTATTCCGGCGGCATAGTTTCCTCTGCCATCGACGGCATCAACTGCGCCCTCGCCGCCGCCCGCTCCCTCTCCGGGGCTGATTCCGTAACTGGATTCGAGACAGGTCCCGTGACTGGTTTTGAGACTGGTCCCGTGACTGATACTGAGGCCACTGGCGAGGCGGGCGAATAGTCTGACTGGTCGCTGAGCTTGTCGAAGCGTACCATCCCAAGGTTTAACAGCCGACCGTTGAATCGACATCATTGTTTAGATCGACAGGTGCCCCTCTCAACCGAAATTTTGCACGTTACCAAAATTTCTGGGTTGAGAGGGGCTCCTGTCGATAGGGTAGAGGTCTGTTATAAAGTTACACATTCTTTTTGTACTTCTGCCATACTCTTGGTGTACCAAGCAATGCCGTGCTGCTGTTTTGAACAGGAAAACGCCCTTTGGTGTACCAAGTGATACCGTGCTGCCGTTTTGTACAGGGAAACGCCCTTTGGTGTACCAAGTGATACCGTGCTGCCGTTTTGTACATGGGAGCGCCCTCTGGTGTACCAAGTGATGCCGTGCTGCTGTTTTGTACAGGAAAACGCCCTCTGGTGTACCAAGCGATGCCGCACGGCTGTTTTGTACATGGGAGCGCCCTCTGGTGTACCAAGCGATGCCGTGCTGCTGTTTTGTACAGGAAAACGCCCTCTGGTGTACCAAGTGATACCGTGCTGCCGTTTTGTACAGGGAGCGCCCTCTGGTGTACCAAGCGATGCCGTGCGGCTGTTTTGTACAGGAAAACGCCCTGTGGTGTACCAAGCGATGCCGTGCTGCTGTTTTGTACAGGAACGTGGCCTCTGGTGTACCGACTTGATATCGTGCCGGATGCGGTGCGGTGATTTTGTACGAAAAGATGAGTATCTTTGTGTCTGCAAAAAAGGACGTTGATGATATGAGACTGAGCAATAGATTTTTTTACGGTTTGCTGGTGACGGTGGCGTTGCTGGCGGCGGGATGTTCCAAGGAGAGTGCGGATCCTGTGCCGGAGCCTGGGGCGGAAGGGCAGCTTGCTGAGAATCCTAAGGTCAAGGCGGCGGTCAAGACGATGGTTTCGGCGGCGGCCAAGACTGAGGCGACACTCAATGCTGTGGAAGTCTGGCAGGAAGGGTACGCCACTTCGGGAGCGTGGGTGAACGGGACGGACAAGGACACCCGGCATCAGATGTGGTCGGTCACCAAGACGTTCACGTCAATGGCGGTGGGAATCGCTGTGGGCGAGGGGAAACTGAATCTGTCCGACAAGGTAGCTCCCATGTTCCCTGAGGATGTGGCTGAGGCGGAGAAGAACATGACTGAGGAACAGAAAGCAAACCTTGAGGCGCTGACTGTCCGAGATCTGCTGATCATGGCGAACGGCCACAGAAAGGATCCTACAGTCGAGTATGCGATGGAATATTTCAAGAAAAATCCTGTGGGAACACTCCGCTATGTTCATAATGAATGGGTTGACGTTTCCGGACTGCTGACAAAATTCGACGAGACCTTGCCTGGACTGTTCTTTGAATATCCTTTCGACGCGACCCCGGGACAGGAATTCTGCTACGACAGTTTTTCTTCATGCATGCTCTCCGAGATCATCACCAGGAAGACTGGCGAGACCATGGCAGACTACCTCTACACCAGAATGTTCAAGCCTCTTGGGCTTGACTGGCCTGAGTGGGAGGACATCCACGGCATCACGGCTGGAGGCTGGGGACTTCACCTCACCACGTCGGAAATGCTGACATTCGGCCGGCTTCTTCTTGACGGCGGAAAATGGAACGGGCGGCGGATAATCCCTGAGGACTATCTGAATGCGGCCATCAAGGACAGGATCAAGGACGGCATGAACCGTGGACAGGACTATGCCACAACCGGGTATGGCTACCAGATGAGAACCCGTGAGGATGGCTCCCTCTACATGGCCGTCGGCCTTTTCGGTCAGTACATCGTCATGATTCCTGACAAGAAAGCCGTGATCGCGCTGACATCCGCCATGCCATTCGATGCGGACAACATCCTTGGTGACCTGTCCAAGGTCATGGATCTTCTGAACGGAAACGTTGATTCCGGCGGAAAGCCTTTGGAACTGGCTTGGAAATACATCGTCCCAGAACTGTAGTCCGTCCCTTCAGGGACTGTTAAGAAGTGACTGGGATTTGAAAAAAGAGGGCGACTAAAAAACTTTTTAGTCACCCTCTTAGTCGGGCGGAAGATGTCACCGGATTTCTGTCCGGTTCTGACTCAATTACTTTTTACGGTAATGAGTCTTCACATGAATTTTCCTGCCGTTGACCACTCTGAAGTGACCTCTGACAAAAGAAAACTTTGAAGGAGCATCTTTGCAATCTGTACAAAGGCGCTCTTCGACGCTGATAATTAAGGAACATGAAAATAATAAGTTGCTTCAGATTAAGAGAAGATTTTCGAGGATAGATCTTTTTTTGAAGAAGGAGTGTGCCGGTGGCACATGACTGATGAGAAAAGAAATCTAGGCCGAAAAGATTCCTTAAGATGATGCAGGTTATTTTTTGAATGTTACTAATTTGAAATGTACCATATAAATGATGCTATGCATTATTCGAGAGCGGAGAGCGGCTTGTCAAAGATTACATCGCCCGTTTAAACAAAAACAGGGTTAGAATATATAAAATTCTTACCCTGTTCTCATCAGCGTCGGAGCTTGCCTCTCCTAGCACACTTCAAATTATGTCACATAAGTTATAGTTTTTTGAGGAATATGCAAATTATTTTTGATTTATACGTTCGTTAGAGTTGAATTGATAATCATTTACTTGATTGCTTTCCAGAGAGGGGAGTCGGTCATTGGAACGGTGGATGAACCTTCCAGTGAAGATGTGAAGAGGGAAGGACTGGCAGGGATGGAGTAGGTTAGGGCCTCGATGTCGAAACGGACCATGAAAAGCTCCGGGTTCGCAAGCTTCCGGGCGGAGGCGAAGCCGGTGTTGATGTAGGTCTTCAGCGAACTTCGGTGCTGGAGTATGCTTTGGATATATTCAAGATAATTCTTCTTCCGGCAATCCTTGGTCGAAAGCGTGCTGTAGATGGTGATCGTGTCGAGGATGAGGTGGGCATATTCATCAGCCTTGCCGGCGAGATATTCATTGAAACGCGGAAAGTCGAAATCGCCGGAGGTGGTGAGATATTCGTTGAAGTCCAGAGCTTTGAGGAATGAGACGGCTTTGTTGAAGTCGGCCTGGGATATTCCTTTGCCGCCGCGGCTCAGAAGAAGCACGTAGAGGGTTTTCGCCTGCGGTGCGGACTTGAACCTGATGATCTCGCCCGAGCCGAGGATGAAGTCGCCTTTTGAGTTGATGCTGATGGGGTTGGTGATTTTCGCCTCTGAACTGAGATAGTCGTACAGGAACTTGTAGTAGCCTTTGTAGGAGAGGAGGTCGCGGCGCTCGTCGAAGCGGGAGACGAATGCCAGGATTCGTTTTTTGACCTCGGATGAGATGTCTATGCAGAGGAAATCCACCGTGCGGCGCATCGTGTCGCTGTCGTCAAGAATATGGCTGTCCCTGATTTTGACGAGCAGGAACGCTTGGTACGGAATCCGCTCAGGATCAATGTTGAACCTTGAAAGGATGAGGTGGTAGAAGGTTCTGGTGTCGAGGGTCTCCAGTGATTCCTTCAGATTGTTCAGTTTGATTTTGTCTCCGGCCGGCACGAGGTATTCCATCGAACGCTGGAGAAGCCCGAATTTGTCATCGTCCTCAAGATGTTGCCCGAACTCTCGAATAATGTCCGGAAGGTAGAAAAACTCGATTCCGATGTCGCCGAACGCCTTTGAAATGAGTAAGTTGTCGTATTTGTCATCGAGAACCAGATGCGCCGCTTCCGAAGTTTGGCCTTCAAGAAAGACGATTTGCTTTTCAGGCGCTTCGGATTCGGCTGCGTCCGCGGACAGTATCCTGCACCAGTCTCTGGATCCGCTGTCGCAAGACATTGAGATTGAGGACAACAGAAGATTCTCCTCGAAGTCGATGTCGTTGTCCGAGCACATTATCTCGTTGAAAAGGTTGATGGTGCGCCTTGTCGGCTCTTCCTCAAGATTCTTGAGACAATCCACTGCACTCTCCAAAGACAGGTAGTGTGTAAGATCCAGCTCCTCCTGATCAAGCCCAAGCCCGGACTGCAATTTGTCCAGCACCGCGACCTCCTTCGAGTGGATCCGGTCATCCGCTTTCACAAGCTCAACCGCAAGCTTCATCACAGCCCGCCGCTGAGTCCCGCCGAGGTTTATGGAATCCAAATTCAGCATCTATCTTTTTGCCGGTGCCAAACTTAACGCTTTTATCTTAAATTACCAAATCTCATCGAATGATGTATAGTGATCTAAGTAACCCTTAAAAAATAACTTGGTAATCCTTGCTTGATTGTCTTTTCTCATCAGTCATGTGCCACCTGCACACTCCTTCTTCCAAAAGACATCTATTCTCGAAAATACCGCCAAATCTTTACCAACTTATTTTTTAACGCTTACTTAGGGCTTTCTTTATCAAGGTAATTTTATTACATTTGCATGACCGGTATCTTGTGGCTGGGGGGGATGAATGATGTTGACGAAAGGCGGAAGGAAGTATCTGCCGGAGGCTCACTTGGGGATGGATGATGGACTCGGGGTGGCAAAGGCACGGAAAGGAACACAAAAGGTTATATTTAATATTCATAGAATATGGAACTTAAAGGATCGAAGACAGAGGAGAACCTGCGGACGGCGTTCGCGGGGGAGAGCCAGGCTCACACAAAGTATTTGTATTATGCGTCGAAGGCGGCGAAGGACGGCTATGTGCAGATAGGCAAGCTGTTCGAGGATACGGCGAAGAACGAGAAGGAACATGCGAAGATCTGGTTCAAGTTCCTGCACAATGGCGCGGTTCCTTCGACTGAGGAGAATCTTGCTGACGCCGCGGCAGGGGAGAACTACGAGTGGACCGACATGTACGCCGGATTCGCCAAGACCGCGAAGGAGGAAGGGTTTGACGAGATCGCGTTCCTGTTCGAGAAGGTCGGGGCGATCGAGAAGACCCACGAAGAGCGCTATAGGAAACTGTTGAAGAATGTGCAGGACGCGGTGGTGTTCTCCAAGGACGAGGACATGATCTGGGAGTGCTCTAACTGCGGCCACATCGTGATCGGCAAGAAGGCACCGGAGGTCTGCCCTGTCTGCAAGCACCCGAGAAGTTATTTTCAAATAAAGGCTGAGAACTATTAAAATTATCGAATATGAAGAAAATCATCATTGCCGCGGCGGTGGCGCTTGTCTCTATTTCTGCAAACGCGCAGCCAAAGCCGGCTCAGCCTGAGGCCGAGTACCAGTTCACCGTTGTGAAGGAGAACCCTATCACATCTGTCAAGAACCAGTACCGCTCCAGTACCTGCTGGTGCTTTTCGGCACTCGGATTCCTTGAGTCAGAGGCCATAAGAATCAAGAACATCAAGGACACGACACTCTACCCGGATTTCTCGGAGATGTTCGTTGTCTCGCATTCCTACAAGGACAGGGCTGTGAAATATGTCCGCACGGACGGCCACATAAACTTCGCCGCCGGCTCAGAGGCCGATGATGTTCTACATGTCATTGAGGACTACGGCCTTGTGCCTCAGGACGCGATGCCTGGACTCCAGCCTCTCCCGATTCACGGAGAACTCGACGCCACCACGAAGGCTTATGTGGAGGCCATCGCCAAGAATCCTAACAAAACCCTTTCCACGAACTGGAAGAAAGGCTTTGACGCCATCGTGGACAGTTTCCTCGGCGAGACCCCAGAGACATTTGAATATAACGGCAAGAACTATACCCCAGCCTCCTACAGGGACGAGATGGGAATCGTTCCGTCTGACTATGTGACCCTCACTTCGTTCACCCACCACCCGTTCTACACTTCGTTCATCATTGAGATCGCCGACAACTGGAGGTGGGACTCCGCCTACAACATTCCTCTGGACGAGTTCATGGAGGTGATCTACAACGCTATCGACAAGGGTTATACCCTCGCTTGGGGATCAGACGTGAGTGAGAATGGCTTCACCAGAAATGGAATCGGTGTGCTTCTCGATGATGTTAAGGCGACCACGGGCTCTGATCAGGAGCGTTGGATCGGCAAGGCCGGCGAGAAGAAGGAAGTTGTCGCCGAGTTGCCAAAGGAGGCTTCCGTGACCCAGGAGTCCCGTCAGGAAGGCTTTGAAAACAAGACCACCACTGATGACCACGGAATGCAGATCTTCGGAGTGGCCAAGGATCAGAACGGTACCAACTATTTCATGGTCAAGAACTCTTGGGGAACATCAAGCAAGTACGGCGGAATCTGGTACTGCTCCGATTCATTCGTCCGCGCGAAGTCCATGGATGTTCTCGTCCACAAGGATGCCCTCTCTAAGGATCTGAAGAAGAAACTTGGAATAAAGTAAATGAACAACATTATCGTAAAACATATTCCCAACACGATTACCTCTATGAACCTCCTTTGCGGAGTTCTGGGGGTAATCGCTTCTTTGAACGGGCGGCTGGAACTCGGATTCGAACTGATGATCCTTGCCGCTGTCTTTGATTTCTGCGACGGACTGGCCGCAAGGCTTCTGAAGGCATATTCAGAAATAGGAAAGGAGTTGGATTCGCTGGCGGATGATGTGAGTTTCGGAGTGCTCCCGGCCGTGATGCTTTACCAGATCAGCGGGACGGACATTTGGATCCTGAAATATTTGCCTCTTGTCCTCGCCGCATTCTCGGCATTGAGACTTGCGAAGTTCAACCTTGACGAGCGTCAGCACGACAGCTTCATCGGGCTGCCTACCCCGGCGGCGGCGATGATCTGCGGCTCGTTGGCGACCTTGGTGACCGTGAGACCGGACTGTTTTCTTGCGCATTGGTGCCAGGGACCGGTTTTCATTCCGGTCTTGGCTCTGGTTCTCTGCTTTCTGTTGGTGAGCGAGATTCCGATGTTCTCAATGAAGTTCGGTGGCGGAAAGAGAGCCT
This sequence comes from uncultured Alistipes sp., assembly GCA_900544195.1. GTDB lineage: Bacteria > Bacteroidota > Bacteroidia > Bacteroidales > UBA932 > Cryptobacteroides. Next base: position 26,398 of record UQUJ01000006.1, read on the forward strand.
CGAAATTGGAAACCGCGAAGAGAATAGCATTCCTCGTCATTGTAGGACTGGCGGTCATCATCGCGCTTGTCGAACGTTCCCACTGGTCGTTCATATTCCTGACCAGCTTCCTTGGCTACGTACTCATCAATCTGGCGATGAGCGACTTGACCGCTAAAAAACAAGATGGCTGATTCAGGAAGGCATGTCATACTTTATGTTCACGGAATGGGCGGTGGCGGTGACAGCCGTATTCCGTCCATTCTGAAGGACAATCTGGGACCGGATTTCGAAGTCGTGATCAGAACGTACGATTTCGACCCGGAAATCGCCCATGATCAACTGTCTGCCTGGGCAGAGGAAGTCCACCCGGATCTTGTGATAGGGGAGAGCATGGGTGCCACGCACGCCATCTCGCTGAGGGGCTATCCGCATCTGTTCGTCTCACCCTCGCTGAACGCTCCGCGATATTTCACTGCCTTGGCGTGGCTGACGCTGATCCCCGGCGTGACAGCTCTGTTCGACAGAATTTACAGACCGAAGCCCGGCGACCGTCAGAAACTGCATTTTACCTACGAGCCTTTGAAAAAATGGAAAAGAGTCCTCAGTGACGCGTTGCGGAATACACCACGCAATGGTAGCGAGGACTGTTTCCACGCCTTTTTCGGCACCCGCGACCATTACCGGCGCAGCGGCGTGGTCTCCATCCGCATCTGGAAAAAATACTTCGGCGACGGCACATGGACTCTCTACGACGGCACCCACTTCATGGAGTATGAATATGTCCTCTCGCTCCTTATCCCTAAAATCCACGAGGTTTTTCTTTAATTTTCCTTACTTTTGTCTATGAACAGATTGCGCCTGACTCTAATACTTATTCTGATTCCTTTTCATTTTGTTTTCTCCCAATCGAAATCCAATGATAAGGCCACGGTCTATGGGGAATTGAGTCATGAACGTTATAAGGCTCCGATCGTGGATGCCAATGTGCTTTTGGTGCAGGTCAATGGAAACAAGGTTGATTCCACTTACCGTGTCAGCACTCGAAACGGAATATTCATCTATAAGAATCTCAAGCCTGGCAAGGTTTACATCAAGGTTTCCAAGATGGGCATGGAGTCTGTTGACGGTGTGTTTGATCTCACCGAAGGGGACAACGCTGTCTTGTTCACCATGCGGAACAGCAAGGAAGCGATCAAAGAGGCGACAGTGACGGCTTCCGCATCCTTGATGCGGATTCTTGGAGATACGACGGTTTTCAATGCCGCGGCGGTCAAGACGATGGAAGGAGACAAGGCTATCGCCATCCTTGAGCAGCTTCCTGGATTTGACTTGAGCGGAGGAACCGTCAAGTACCGGGGAAAAAAGATCGCGAGAACGTACGTCAACGGGGTTCAAGTCTTCGGGAACAATGCCAAGACCGCCTTTGACATGCTTCTCGCCGATGAGGTTTCCCACGTGAAAGTCTATGAGGAGCAGAATGCCGAGGACAAACGCCGTGGACTTAAGAATTCCGTCAAGGAACAGGTTCTTGACGTCGCGACAAAAGAAAGCATCATTTCCTTCGGCAGCGCGTCTGCACAGGTGTCAGGTGGAGTGGATGAAGCCCGGAATGAAAACGGAAATATTCAGGGGCGTTATTATGCCCACGGTCTCGCGAATTTTTTCTCGGAGATGGACAATGCGTCGGTCTTTCTTGGAGTGAACAACGTCGCCGCCCCTGTCGAAGGCATTGTGAGTGGCGGTGTCCCGTCAGTCATAGGTAATTTTGGATCGCTGTCGTCTTATAACGAGTTCGCCGGGGCGCAGCTGGACTTTACTCATCGCTGGAAAGATCGCAAGTATGGCAATGCCGTAAGCGCGGCCTATGCTTTCTCACAAGTGTATTCCCGCAGCATGGATCGTGCGCTGACTGATTATTTCGAGACTGAATCATCTCCGGCCAGAAGCATGACGGAGACGATAGAGGCCTCGTCGAAGCGTCGCCGTCACGATTTCGATGTTGGCCTCTATCTTCAGGACACACCGCTCAAGAGCATCACTTTCAGCGTTGACGGAACATTGAAAGAGGCGGACCAGTGGAGAAATGCCTCAAGCCTTGTCACAAGTCCGGCCGGAAATTTCCGTCAGGGTTCCAACATCGGCTCGGATGCCGATGACCTGAGCCTTAACGCTTCATTTGTCTGGAAAAACAATGACCTTGGAAACATCAGGCCACGGGTTATCCTTGGCGGGTCATTTGTGAACAACAACACATTGTCCTGGAATGTGGACACTCTCTCGACCTCCTACATCAGAAGGAATCTCCAGTCCGATGGCATCGGCAAGTCCTGGAACGCAAGGCTGAGAGGCGATCTGGACATCATTCTCAGTAACGACGCGAGCAGAACCTCCAAGTTGAATGTCGGAGCGTCTGCCAAGACCGAGAGAATCAAAAGACGCAACATCACAATGGACATCCTTGACCCGGAGGCCCCGGTTCAGGATATTGCCAACACCTACGATTACACATGGAACACTGTCTCGGCTAATCTGGATCAGGAATATTCCTACTCTAAAGGGAGGAAAAACTTTACCGTGTCGATGAAGGAGTCGCTCATCCGTCAGAAAGATGACGAGCGTTTCCCGTTAGACGCGGAGTTCAATCACTCTTATCTTGACTTACAACCAGAGATTCGTTATCGGGGACATCTGTCATCATTCTCCATTGCCGGGCAGTCAATCATCCCGTCACTTGAGCAGACACGTGACAGGATCACCGACACTAATCCATTGGTGCTTTCCGGAGGTAACCCGAACCTGAGACAGGCGTACATGGTGAATGCAAATGCTCTTGATAATATATTCATGGACAAGAAGACAGGGTTTAATCTGGGTTATGGCGTCGGTGCGTCATGCACATTCAACCCGATTGTAACAAGGACATATTATTTCACTCAGGACACGGCTTTGCCTGAATATGACGGCTATGTGGCGAGAAAAGGCGCGATCCTTAACACATTCGTGAACACTTCCGATCCGTCTTGGTCTGTCAACGGACAGATTTCGCTGTCCCGCCGCTCGAAAAAGGTAAAGTTGTCATCCTCGCTGAAACTCGGCGGAGGTTACGACAGCAGACCTCAGTATCTTCGTGACAAACTTGCACATGTGGGAACAGCCAGGGCCAAAGCGGAATTGACGGAGATGTTCACGGCATCTAAAAGGTTGTCCATGACCTGTGGCTTGAAAATGACTTACCTGCGTTCGTCCAGCGATGTCGGCGGATTGCTCTCCAGTTCGTTGGTGACTTACGCTTATGGCTTTGTCAGGTACCAGTTCAAGAAGCCGACATTCATAAATGTCTCAGCTTCGGTTCAGAACAATGACTATCTTTCCGGTGTCGGAATAGACAATATCTTCGCGGACATGAAAGTCGAGATAGGTCACCGGTTCACAAAACAAGGCTTTGTCGTAAGCGTCTGCGCCTACGATCTGCTGAACAAAGCTTCCTCCTATTCCACAATGACCACAGCGGATTACTATCTCCAGAAATGGAACCCGTCTTACGGACGTTACTTCATGCTGAATGTCCGTTATGAACTCCGAAAGAAAAACGCGTTCCGGAGATAATGCCGGAACGCGCTTGAAACTTATCGTTGAAGCTTGACTTTCATCCTTGCTCTCATGTGGTCATCCTTGTAACGGATCCTGACAACAGAACCGGGGGATGACGAGGAGTCAGTGACTTCCCAGAGGTGTGGCGACGGACGGAGAATCATCGGGATGAACTCCTCTTTGTGAGCCTTTCTGTAAGCCTTCGTCTTGGAATGGTTCCAGTCTGAAACCTTAAGGACCTCCGGGGCGACACGTTCGCTCTTTGATGCCTTCTGCCACTTGCGGGAACCCACGGCACGATACTCGACGCGGCCATTCTCACTGCCTCCGAATATGTTGACGGCGACAACGTGCGAAGCGCTGTCAACTATGGTCGCGGAGGCTCTGTCCTCACGGAGTACGGGCTTGTAGTCAAGGCTGTAGCCTTTGCCCTTGAAGTCGGCGATGAAATACCCTCTCGGGGAGCCGCATCTCATCAGCGCGTATGGAAGCCCGTTCCCGTCCTTGACTCCTCTCCACCAGCTGCCGCATGCCGCGCCACAGATGTTCTCCTCCATTCCGGATTCAATGTGGTGGCGTCTCACGGTGTGAGTGTGGCCGCAGAACAAGGTGGTCTTGCCGGTCACAGGAGCGAGGATATTCATAAGACTGTCGCGTCCGGTCATTTCCGACACGGGAATATGTGTGGCCAGCACGATGCGTTTGGCTTTGGCCGACTCTTTGACCAGCGAGTCAAGCCATGATTTCTGTGTCTCGCTGAATCCGCCTTCATAGTCCCTGAGGCCTTTTGTGCGGACATTGTTCATCAGCACAAAGCGCACGCCTTTGGCAACGAATGAAGTGTCAACGTAGCCGACACGCTCTCTCCATGTCTTCAGATCGCGGGGAACGCCAGGCACAATGTCCCTGTCATGATTACCTGGAATGGCGAACCATGGAACAGACAGTGAGTCAAGGCTGGCGATTGATGGATCAAGCAGCTTGACATCATCGTTGACGATGTCTCCCAGAACAATCACCAGGTCAAGATCCTTTCGCGTACGGAGTTCTTTGAATATGCTCCTTTGGTTGTAAACGACCTGCCCGCTTCCGTCCGCCTGCGGATCTCCGACAAAGGCGACCCGCAGGAGGCTTTGAAGCGCGACAAAGGCGAGGGAAGCGAGCAGATTCATGATTTATGAATATTCTTGTTCCTATTCAGGAAGGACGTCGGCCTCAAGGGCTACCTTATAGACTTCGATTCCGTTGGCGGAAGTGTAGGCGATGTAGCCGGTTCCGTCAGCGTTGAAGACAAAGCGGAAGTTCCCGTTAGATGCGATGGCCACAGGTTTTTCGGAGATAGTGATATCTTCCCACTGGAGGCTGCTGTTCAAGTACTTGAAGTAAACGTTGTGGTCGGAGTCTTCAATTGTCGCGACTTTAAGTCCGGTATTAGAGGTAGAGAACGTTGCTGATTCCACAACGCTTCCGTACTTGTCAAAGGAAACGTTCAGGCCTGCGCCGTACTCTGTGAGGGTCTTGCCGGCAAAATCCACCTTGTAAACCTGCATTTTTGAATTAGAGATGTCAGCGGCGAATACGAACATTTCATCACCGTCGGAGCTGATGGTCATGTTGCTAGGAACTCCGTAGGTGGATGTGCCAGGCTTGTAGTCGTAGACGATTGGTGTGAGGGCACATTCCTCTCCAATCTCGTACACCATATAGCCCCACTGGTTGAATGAGGACAACATGTACTTCTTCCCGTTGTGTTCGGCAAGGGCGGAACCGTAGAATGCTCCCGCTGAACCACTAGGCTCTCCGTATTTAGGTGCGATTCCACTTGCTGACGCCGGCTTCTCAATCCAATCAGTGCCGTTAAAGTATGAGGATACAATGGACCGTTTCAGCTCGCCTGCGTTGGCTGTGAAGAAGAACGCAGGATGGCCGTTGCTTTGGATGTACAGAGGACTAGGATAAGAAGTGTTGATGTTGACACTGTTGATCCCCTCTTTTCCACAAACGTCCCATGTAGTAGAGGAGAACTTTTTAACTGTGTTTCTATTGGTTACTTCTCCGCCTGCGTATTTCAGGAATGCGGTGCCATCACTGGCGAAAGCGAGCACAGGGTTCTTGGCATCCTTGATGTCGGCCGAGAGGCATGATTCTCCAACATAAGGGAATGAGGTCCCGTCAAGTCTGACAACAGCCACCCTGTCGTATTTGTCACCCTCCAATTCCTTATAGTAAGCGATCCATGGGGTACCGTCCTTAGGGTTGATTTTGATGTCAAACGTAGGGAAAATCTTGGTTCCGTCAGAGATGGTGCCGACCTTGCTGACAACATATTCAAGCACCTTGCCGACCTTGAGGATGTAGCTCGCTGATGTGCCGGCGACAGCGTCTGTCACGGTGATGTCAATCGGGAAGCTGGTGTCAACCGTGGCCTTGCCGGATTCAACGTCCTTGCCGTTTACCTTTACGACGTCGTTCAGACCGGCCTCTACAGTGAGGACCAGTTCCTGCTTGAACGCGGCGGAAGGAACACGTGCTATCATCTCGGAGGCGATGGCCTCAGGGGTGACATCCGCTGTCAGAACACTGTTGTCAGCCTTGAGGAAAGAGATTGATTTAAGTTCGGCGGCACCATCGTTCTCCTTTACGGAAAGGGTGTAGGTGACGTTGAGCTCGGAAACCTCATCGGTGACGGACAGCTGGGCACCGTCGGTGACGCTGATGGAGGTCACACCGCTGGTGACAACTGTGGAACCAGCCTTGACAACATCGTCGTCGGTCACCGTGAAGGTCGGAATGAATGAACTTCCTGAACCTTCCGGGAGCACAAGGCTTATTGTCCTTGCGGTTTCATCTATGACTCCGGTCACATCGGACGAAAGAGTAGAGTTGAGGGAAGATTGAAGCGAGAATGATTTGATCTGTGCCAGACCATCCGCTTTCGGGTCGTTGTTGCAGGAAACTGTTCCGGCAACGACAATCAGCGCAACGCTGAAGAATGTCAAAATCCGTTTCATAATGTTAAACAGGCTGTTTGATAAACCTAAGTTCAAATGGAACATGGATGTCAACGGCTCGGTCAACAGAAATGTCATACGTGAGCTGTACAAGGACATGCACACAGGCTTCTTCGACAGTGTGTGGATGGTCGGGGCCAGCAAAAGCGACTGGTGGCTCAGCCGATGGGCCGGGGTGGATCCTGCCACGGGACAGCCTATGTGGTACACGGCTGACGGTGACCTTACATTCAATTTCTCCTACGACAACCGTGTCCTGCTGCCGGAGTACAGCAAGGAGCCTGACCTCAGCGGAGGTATTTCCAACACATTCACTTTCGGACCTTTCAGCGCGAGGGTCATGATGACCTACTCGTTCGGAGGCTGGACCTTGACATCCTACACACAGGACGACGGACACGACATCATCAGTTTCAACACCGTCGTGGAAGACCTCGACCATTGGAGAAAACCCGGGGATGTGTCAAGGAACCCGCAATATGTTTACAATAGCTCCAACCTGTCCACAATGTCCTCCACAAGATTTCTGTACAACAAGACAAATGTGCAGCTGAAGAACATCACTTTGAGCTATTCCTTCCCGAAGTCGATCTGCCGCAAGGTCCATCTTTCCGGGGCGACGTTCTCCTTGATGGGAGACAACCTCTACCTCTGGACACCGGGGCAGAGCAAATCCCACAACAGCTACAAGACTCTGATGTACACGATGGGCATGACACGTTCGGTGTCAGGACAACTTTCACTTAATTTCTAGACTGCGATGAGAAAGAATATTCTTCTGTCAATAGCCGTGACCGGCACGCTGGCGATCTCGTCATGTTCAGGATTCCTGAATGTTGACAATCTCGGCAAGAGCACGATCGAAAGCTTTTTCTCCGACATTGATGGCATGAAGGCCGCCGGGGTCGGACTGCACAAGACAATCCTCAATTTCTACGATGGTTCCTACCTGCGTTTCGGAGACATCGGCGGCGACACTCAGAACGCTTTACGCGTGGCCAGCGACGAGGCGTTGCTGAGGATGTATGACTTTGACTACTACGCCGAGGACAACGGAGGATTCCCCTACACCATTTGGAAAAACGGTTACCCGATAGCCACCAACGCCAACAACATCCTCTACTACGGGCAGAAGCTTCTTGACAAGTACCCGGAGTATGAGAGCGAGATCAAGACTCATTTCGGCTACGCTTATTTCGCCCGCGCCTTGGCGATTTTCGACCTGTGCAACTGCTACGCCATGCCTTACGGCAGCACGGCTGACGCCTCTCATCCGGGCGTTGTGGCGATTGATTATATCCCCGGATTCGATGACAAGCTTTCACGCCACACCATGAAGGAGTGCTACGACAGAGTCATCAAGGACCTGAACTCCTCTCTGAAATGTTTCGGAAACGATGATCTTACAAATCCGAATTACATCTCCGGACTGGCATGCGAGGCTCTGCTGGCAAGGGTTCACCTTTACATGGGAGACTATGCGAACGCCGCGAAATACTCATCAATCGTGATGGAGAAAGTTCCGCTTGCCAAGCATGATGAATATGTCGGTATGTTCCGCAAGGCCCAGGAGAATCCGGGGGAAGGGATATTCCGTCTGAACACCTACGACACCGGTTCCGGAATGAGGGCTCTGTACAACCCGACCGGCAACCAGAAACTTCAGCCTGCGCCGGAATTCATTGCGAAGTTCGATGACTCCGATGTCCGCAAGGAGCTGTTCACTTTCACGGGAGAAAAGGAGGACGGAACCCAGTACGAGGGGAAGGAATATACAACCGTCTGCAAGTATCTTCCGATCAAAAGCGGTGTCTCGGACGAGAAGAACAGGCGTTCGGATTTCTTTGTGCTTCGAGTCTCAGAAATGTACCTTATCCATGCCGAGGCTTTGTGCAAAGGAGCGTCCGCTGATCTGTCCGCGGCGGCCGAGGATGTCAAAGCCATCAGAGCCAGAGCTCTGGGAACAACACCTGACAAGATCGCCCTGAACTGGATGTCTGCTTCCGACCTTGATTCCATCATCCAGGAGGAAAGAACGAAAGAACTGTGCTTCGAAGGCCACCGTTTCTTCGACATCAAGAGGCGGATGGAGAACATCACCCGCCCTCAAAGCACGACATCCACAGCCAAATCATTGACATGGCCGGATATCCACTACGCCCTGCCGATCTGCCAGCTTGAGCTTCAGGCCAACGACTACATGGTGCAGAACGAAGGCTATTCAGGACGAAAAACAATCGGAGAATGATGAAAAAGTTTTTAGGAATATTCATGGCCGCTCTTCTGTGCTGCGGCTGCGACTGGCACAAGGATGTCTATTTCGACACCCCGTTCGCCTACATCTTTGACAACGCCGGGAGTTCGTCAGCCACCATCGACAGCCGTTTCGGCAAAGGGGTCGAGAGTGTGCTGACAGAGCTGAAAGTCTCGATCAGCGCCAGTGAGAGCCATTTTACCGAGCCGATCTCGGTTGAGTACGAAGTGATCCTTGGCAATGGACTGAAGGAAGGCATCGACTACAAGATCCAACCTTCGACAGCCAGCCCGCTGACATTCAGTCCGGGGACATACTCTCTGCCGATCCGGATCATGTGGCTCAAAACGGAGACACCTGACTCGTCCAAAGACAACACCTTGACAATAAAGTTGTCTGGCAGCAGTGTCACAGACATGGAGCTGGGCTATCCCGGCCCTTCCCACAAGGGTCAGACCTATGTGTTCACGAAAATCTAACAATTTTTATCAAACAGCCTGGTTGACAACGTGAATTCCAACCCTTGGTTCTCAATCTCCCCGACATTTCTTGTCACTGATGCATCGGTGATGATCGAGGAAACTCGCCCGCTGTAAAGAAGTCCCTTGGTGTACTTGTCGTATGCCTCAACCTCAAGATCTATACGTCCTTTGAGGAATCCCACGTTGATTCCGGCATTGAAAATGTACGTATTCTCCCAGCTCAGACCTGGGTTTGGCGCCGAACTCTGGGTGGCTCCCATGATTCCGCCGTAGTAATCTCCAGAACTGTAAGAATATGATCCATAAGCGGCGCTGGTGTCAACCCTTGAGTTTCCACTGTTGCCGAAAGACGTTTTGATCTTAAGCTTGTCCATCCAAGAAAGGCTGTACCATTTTTCATTGTGGGCGTTCCATGAAAGTCCTACCGATGTGAAATCACCCCATCTTGAATATGTGCTGAACGAGGAATATCCCTGACGGCGCCAGGATGCGGAGATGTAGTACCTGTTGTCGTAGGAATATGTCGCTTGCGCCATGTAGGACAGAGATCTGCTGTTGCTTGCGCTGGATGAGCCTTTGCGGGTACTCTCCTGCGCATAGTAGACTTCCTTGATGTTGTCATTGGCGAATCCGGCTCCGGTGGCATAGAGACTGCGGTTCTCCTTGTTGACGAACTCGATGCCCGCAAGGGCTCCGACGGTGTGCTTGCCGAAGCGCTTGTTGAAATTCAGCCTGTCGATGTTGTTCCAAGTGTAGGCATAGGCCGCTGACCTGCGGGAAACGCCATCCTGTTCTGAACTTGTGGTTATTCCGTCCAAAGTGTGTTTGGAATAATAGATGGTTTCCAGTCCGGAGAGAATGTTGGCTCCTCCCTGGACGGTAGCTGTAAGACCATCGAAAATCTCATACTTGAGCGAGATGTCTCCATCCACAGCCAATGTGCGCTGCCTGTTGTCGTTGAATTTCCTGTCAGCGACGGAACTGTACACGAATTTGCGCATCTCAGGGCTGTAGCTGTTGACTTCCTTGCTGTAGTAATTATAAAGTCTCGGGGTCACACCGTCCTCGTCGTAAGGAGAAAAGATAGGGATGACTTTCAATTCATTTCTGGAAACGGAAAGAATGTCGTTCACGTTGTAGGACAGAGAAAGGTTGACATCCGCCGAGAATTTCTTTCCCAATTTGTAGGAACTCCTGTCACGTACGGAAAACCGTTGTTGCTCATTCCCCTTGACCACCGTTTTCTCGTTGTAGTAACTGAGGGATAGGTAATGTTTTGCCTTCGCGCCTCCGCTGCTCACCGAGACATTGTACTGGGCGTTTGACCCGGTCCCGAAATACACGTCGTACCAGTCGGTGCTTGTCGTGGAGTAGGAGTTGTGCGCGTTGTCCTGGTAAGGGAAGTTGCTCATCGAGTAGCCGGCGTTGGTCCAGGCCTCCTCGGCGAGCGACCACCATTGCTTCGTCGAGCAGAGCCTCAGCAGCGTGGAACGGTCCACCTGCGACACGCCGTACCTTACCGAAGCGTTCACGCGGAGCTTTGAGTCACCGTCTCCGGACTTGGTCGTGACGAGTATGACTCCGTTGGCTCCGTCAGCTCCGTACAGGGCGGTCGTCGCCGCGTCCTTCAGCACGGTCATGGACTCGATGTCGTCAGGATTGATGAAAGACAGAGGGCTGACACTGTAGCTCATGCCTGTCAAAGTGGAGGATGTCCTGGTTCCGGTATATACGGGAACTCCGTCAATTATCCACAACGGTTCCGAGCTGGCGCTCAGCGAAGCGTCTCCGCGCACACGTATCCTGTACTGTGAACGTCCTCCCGTGGAGCCGTCTTTCTCCTCGATAGTCAGACCTGGAACCATTCCGTCCAGCAGATTGTCGATGCGGGCCGCCGGCAGTTTCTCGAGTTTCTTGGAATCAACCTGAAAGGCTGAGCCAGTCATGTCAGACCTCTTTTGTGCCAGACCATAACCTGCGACGATGACCACCTCGTCAATCATGTTGCCGTCGGTGTACATCACGACATCCACAGTCGAACGTTTGCCGACCTTGGCCTCGGCCGGCTTCATTCCAAGATAGGAGAATTCCAGTTCCGTGTTCTCGGAGAGCCCTGGAATAGAGATTGTGTAGCGACCGTCAAGGTCCGTAAGGGCATAGACCTTCTTGGACTGGCCTTTGACGGTCACGGTCGCGCCCGGCAAAGGATTTCCGGTGTCATCCTTGACAACACCGGAAACCTTCTTGGAGTTCTGGCCGTAAAGGGTGATTCCACAAAGGAGAATCGACAGGAATATAACTATACGTTTCATATTTAAAATGCCCTTAATGCTTGAAACAAAATAACTTGTCGCACCATTTGCGGTAGTGCGACAAGTTTTAGGTTTTATTTCTTAAGGCGTGAAGTTAGACAAAAAAACCAGAAACACAAACTTTCCGGCGATGAAACGTTGTGTAAAACGATTAAATATGAAAACCTCACCGTCTGGTTCTGTAGGCCTCAAGCGCTTTCTCAAGCACGACGAGTGAACGGGCCAGATCTTCTTTTTTGAGGACGTAGGCCATGCGTACCTGATTCCTGCCAAGTCCCGGGGTGCTGTAGAAACCGGCGGCCGGGGCCATCATCACGGTCTCGCCCGTGAATCCTTCCGGCGTCCCGTCATCCTTGAGACGAAAGTCGGTCAGACACCATGAGCAGAAGTCCTCGGCATTCTCCACCGGAAGCGATGCCACGGTGTAGAACGCTCCGTTAGGCATAGGGGAGTGTACTCCCGGAATCCTGTTCAGGCCGGCGATGAAAAAGTCGCGGCGAGCGAGATATTCATCAAAGCATGCTTTTGAATATTCCTCCGTCCCATCTATCGAGGCTTCGGCCACGATCTGCCCGAGAAGCGGCGGGCTGAGTCGCGCCTGGCAGAACTTCATGACGGTACGCATGACCTCGGCGTTGTGGCTGACGATCATTCCGATTCTTGTGCCGCATTCGGAGTACCTCTTGGACACGGAGTCGATCACGATGACGTTCTTCTCGATGCCTTCAAGGTTGAGGGCTGAGAGATAAGGTGCGTCCGTGTAACGGAACTCACGGTAAACCTCGTCGGAGAAAAGATAGAGGTCGTGGTCTCGTACGATGTCGCGGAGCCTGTAGAGTTCTTCCTCTGAATAGAGGTAGCCGGTGGGGTTGTTGGGATTGCAGATGAGGATGGCCTTGGTCTTTTCAGTGATCGCTTTCTCGAAATCCTCCACTGACGGGAGGGCGAATCCCTCCTCGATCCTGGAGGTGACTGTCTTTACCGTGATTCCGGCGGTGACGGCGAAGGAGATGTAGTTGGCGTATCCGGGTTCTGTCATGATGATCTCGTCACCAGGATTCAGGCATGTGAGAAATGTCAGGAGCAGGGCCTCTGAACCTCCGGTCGTCACGATGATCTCATTGTCAGTGACATTGATCCCGAACCTGCTGTAGTAGCCGACGAGTTTGTCCCTCAGGGATCTTAACCCTTGGCTTGGACTGTATTCCAGAGTCGTGCGGGTTATTGTTTTCAGAGAATCCAGCGCCTTCTGCGGAGTAGGAAGGTCCGGCTGTCCTATGTTGAGGTGATAAACCTTTACCCCTTCAGCTTTTGCCGAGTCAGAAAACGGGGTCAGCTTTCTGATTGGCGATGCGGGGATTTCCTCTCCGCGTTTAGAAATCTTAGGCATATTAATCATGTGTTTGCCCAAATTTAAGAAAAATGTGGTTATCTTAGCGGAGTTGATTCAATTTTTTTAGATGAGTGCCCGAATTCTTGTTGTCGATGACGAAGAGGACATCTGTGCGATTCTCAAATTCAACCTTTCCAAGGAAGGGTACGATGTCGTGACCGCCAATTCCGCCGAGGAAGCCTTGGCGTTGGATGCCGCATCGTTCAACCTGCTGCTTTTGGATGTGATGATGGGCGGTATGTCCGGCTTTGAACTAACACGGAGGCTTAAGTCTGAGCCGGAAACGGCCGGGATACCGGTGATCTTCATAACCGCTCGTGACACCGAGGATGACGCGGTCGAAGGGCTGGATCTGGGGGCGGATGACTACATCTCCAAGCCGTTCTCCATAAGGGAAGTGATCTCACGTGTAAGGGCGGTGCTGAGACGGACGTCCACAAAGGCGGATGCCGGCACGGGCATATTCATAGATGATGAGAAAAAGGTCGTGACGATGGACGGCGTGGCGGTGTCATTGACCAGGATTGAATATGAGATATTCAAACTCTTGTTCACCAATAAGGGAAAGGTTTTTCCGCGCGAGGAGATTCTTTCCAAGGTGTGGCCTGACGACGTGATTGTCACGGACAGGACGGTAGATGTCAACATCACCCGGCTGCGCAAGAAGATAGGGGAATATGGCGACAAAATAGTCTCGCGCCACGGGTTCGGCTACCTTTACGAAGAGAGATGACGGTAATATTATCAACAGTCATTGCCCTGCTTGTCCTCGCGTTGGTCACGATGCGGGGACGGTATGTTCATCTAAAGGATTCCATCGAGAAGGGGAAGATGAGCATGTACGACAAACTGCGTGACAGTGAGGAGGACAAGACCCGCCTGAAGAGACAGCTGACGCAGAATGTGGCCCATGAGCTGAAGACTCCGGTCAGCAGCATCCAGGGCTACCTTGAGACGATCGTGTCCAATCCTGACATTGACGCGGAGACAAAAGACCGGTTCATTCAGCGGTGCTATGCGCAGAGCCGACGCCTGTCAAGCCTTTTGGCTGACATCTCAACCCTTAACAAACTGGATGACGCTCCTCAAGGCTATGAGTTTGAGAGAGTGAATATTCCGGAACTGCTTCAGTCCATCCAGAGGGACGTGTCCATGCAGATGGAAGCGAATCACGTGACGTTCAGGGCTTTGGTTGATCCCGGAGTGGAGGTGGACGGCAACCCTTCGCTGCTGTATTCAATCTTTAGAAACCTGACGGACAATTCGATAGCTTATGGAGGCGAGGGGGTGACAATCACTGTGCAAGTCCTGTCCGAAGACCCGGATTTTTACACGTTCAGTTTCTCGGACAACGGTACCGGAGTCGCGCCCGAGCATATTCCTCATCTGTTCGAAAGGTTCTACCGTATTGACAAGGGACGCTCCCGCAAGATGGGAGGAACAGGCCTCGGTCTTGCGATCGTCAAGAATTCCGTGCTGCTTCACCGTGGCGCCATTTCCGTCCGGATCGGTGCCGCCGGCGGACTGGAGTTCATGTTCACATTGCCTAAGGCTGAGTAGGCCGCTTCCGGATACGCGAAATCTGGAATGTCTTGTTTGTGAGTGCGGGGAAAAATGCTTATCTTGCAATGCTTCTTAAACTTAAGTATTAGATTTTGATTATTTATTAACAGGCGAAAGCCACCCAAACCCAATTTTATGAAAAGATTTCTTGTTATCCTTGCCGCGTGCTCGCTGATGGCGGCGGTTGTTTCGTGTGAATATGACTCGCCGGACATCAGATTCCAGCAGACCACAACAATCACGAATGACTACAGTGAGGTCGTGAAGGCCCTTCAGGACCAGACACTGGCTCTCTCGAAAAAAATGGAACTCATGGAGGACGCCATGAAGAGCCAGACAATGACCATCTCTGAAAAGATGAATCTTCTTGATGAGGCCTTGAGGAACCTATCCTTGACCCTTTCCCAGAAGATGGAACTCTTGACAAAGGCCTATGAGAACGGAGTCCTGAAGTACGAGGAAATGACCGGCAAACTGATCGGCGAGATTAATTCCATGAATATATCCACGGCGGAGAAACTTGACGCTGTCAAGAAGGCCATCGAGGCTCAGTCTTCCGACCTTTGCGCCAAGCTTGACTTGATAGGGAAGGCTCTCGCTCTTATCGAGAAGACCGCCGGTGAGGGCTTTGACAGCAACGTTCAGGCTTTGGCTCTTGTGAAGGCGGCGATTGAGTCGCTTTCCGGGTCGCTGGAGGAGAAGCTCGCGGCCGTTGAGAAGGCGGTGAGGGATCAGACGACGGATCTTAGCGCGAAGCTGGTTCTTATAGAGGGGACGGTCAAGGCCGGATTTGCCGACAACGCGAAGGCGATTGATCTTGTCAAGGATGCCATCGGCTCGCTTCAGGGTTCTCTGGAGGAGAAACTTGCGGCTGTCGAGAAGGCAGTGAAGGACCAGACGACGGATCTTAGCGCCAAGCTGGTTCTTATCGAGGGTGCGGTCAAGACTGGTCTTGCGGACAATGCTGAGGCGATTAAACTTGTGAAACAGGCGGTAGAGTCTCTTGAAGGAACTGTCGAAGAAAAACTTAAGGCTATCAATGAGACAATAGAAAGCCAGACCAATACCCTGTCCGGGAAACTTGCCGCGATTCAGGGTTCGTTGGATGCCGGTCTTGTGGGAGAAGACAGCACGCTCGGCCTTGTGAAGAAGGCTATAGATGCCTTGAACGCTACTGCGGGAACGGCCAATGATAAACTGGACGCCATCAAGAATGCGATCGACTCGCCTACTTCTGGGCTTAACGTGAAGCTTGAGGCTATAGAAGAGGCTTTGTCTCAGGGGCTGATTGATGTGACTAAGAAGCAGGATTTGATTCTGGCCGCACTCAACAGTGCGTCGACATACCATTTCACTGATGATGAACTTCTTGAGAAGGGGCAGGATTATTTATTGGTTGACGCCGCCTTCTGGGAGGCCAATCACGAGAACTATGAGGTGGTAAGGAAACTTAAGGAGTTGATTAAGTTATCTGTGCCACATAAATATAAGTTCTGGATCAAACTACCTTCCGGCAAGTACCCGATATCAGGCTCCGAGGACACAAGTTTTTATGGCCCCCTTTACACCGAAGGAGGAATTATGAAAGACATCATGAACTCGGGAGAAGTGATTCTTGCGGTTGATTGTGACTCTTATCTCAATCCGAAGTGGCACACTGTAAATGGACACAAATGTTACTATCTTAAGAAAGTCCATAAAGGTTGCAGATACAATTTTGTAGTGAAAGTGGGCGAAAGGGCTGCCGGCAAGAAACTCAAGGTGGAGGGTATGAATTCCAAAGATCGTTTCATTCAAGTCACTTATGCTCAAGTTGGGGAATGCATTGAATATTGGCATCGGTCTGATGCGGTAAAGACCAGAACAGGAGTATGGGGATTTCAAGAGTTGCAGTATTACCCGTATCAATACCCGGATAATTCCGTAGAGTTTATAATAGTCGAAGATAATTAGTACCATCCGCTACTTATGAAAAGATATTTGACAATCATAATGTTGGCCTTGTCCTCGGGTCTCTTCGCTGATGTGGTGGCGCAGGAGCGGGGGAACAGTGCTTACCGTACCGCCACATGGAGCCTTTATGCCGAGGGCGGCGCAACAATGGCGCACGGACTGGGAATGTCAAGCGTGGATGCGGCGCCGGGCATGAATATATTCCCGGAGATCGGGGCCGGTGTCTCGTTCAACATCCGTCCGTGGATCAGATTGGGTGTGAACTACGATTTTTCCAAATATGCCCGTGAGCAGAGATTCTCCGAGTTCCAGCCATTGGAGATTCCAGCCGGTGAGGGAACGCTTTCAGAGCAATACGGTGGCCTTGTGTATTCGAAGATGTGGACGCATTATCATGCCGCTGACCTGACCCTTGAGTTCAATATCATGGAACTGTGGAGAAACCGTCAGGACAGACGCCTCAACCTTTATGCGGGAGCCGGTTTCGGCTGGCTTTTCGCCAGTGGCAACACCTACGACATCTCGATGGGACATGAGCGTTGGAGCGGGTCGTACAAGGAGACGATAAATACTTGGCTGGATGCGGTGAACTCCAGGCATAAGTACGATGTCGGTTATGTTCCGATGCTGCTGTCCGCCGAGTTTGACGTGAGTCCCGTGGTGACTGTGGGCGTTCAGGGCAACTACAAGCGGCTTCTCAGTCGCGACAACGCTCCCAAAGGAATTGGCACAGCATCTGTTGTCTTGAGACTGAATATTTTAGGCTCAAAATCCGGCTACAGGAGCACCGGGCGCAAGTTGCGTGAATCCGAGCTTGCCTTGGCCGCGATGACCGTGGCCGGGGCGGCGGCCAAGGCGGACTGTGAGGCTTCCGGCAAAGCCAAGGATGAGGCTCTCGCATCTGCCAAGACCGAGAACGCCGCGCTGAAGTCCCGGGTGGAGGCCCTTGAGAAAGAAAACGCAGGGCTTAAGGCGCGCCGCACCAATGAGGTTCTTCAGGATCTTACCGTTCAGTTCTCCAATGACAGTTTCAAGCTCAGCGCTGCCGCAAAGACTGATCTTGAAGCTTTCGCCGGACGGCTTAAGTCCACGGAGGGCGTTGAGCTTGTCGTTGTCGGAGAGGCTTCAGCCACCGGGAACAGCGGACATAACCAGCGGCTCAGCGAACTTCGTATTGAGACTGTGCTGGACTATCTGCGGAGACAGGGCATTGATTGCAGCCGTGCCCTCCGCCAGCCTCTCGGCGATTCCGCCGGTGACGCCTCCGACTCTGCCCGCCGTGCGACTATCCTTGTTGTTGTCTCCCGTGGAGAGTAAGTAGTTAATAATCAGCAAATTGAAAAGATGTCCTCCTGCCCATAACGGGTAGGAGGACATTAGCTTAATATTAAGATATTCAGATAGTTATCTTCCACTGTGGAACGGGGTGGGGTGGGGGGAATGGTGGTGCGGCAAACCTTGGCCATCCACGGCTATTAGCGGGAGGGATCCAGCTATAGGCTGGGAGGGACGGAGCGCAAAGCGCGTAGGGTTTGCCGTGCCACCATACCCTGCTCACTACTCCCGGAAGCCTTTGGAGGCGCGGAGGAGGTGGCGGAGGGAGCTGGTGAGCTCGCGGGTCTCCTGCAGGAGGTTCAGGTAGAGGTAGGCGACGGTGATGTTCTCTTTGGAGGACTGCATCCGCTGCATCTGGGCCTCACGGGCTTTCTCAAGGCAATCCTTGAGTTCCTCGGCCTCGCGGCGGACATCATCAACCTCGTCGTAGGAATCTGTCTGGAGAATCTTCCCGGTGCGTCTCAGGAGGAACAGTACCGTGTCCCTCAATGGGATATATTCCTTGACCTGCTCCTTGCTCAGCGGCACGAAGTTGTTGTCCACGTGTTCCTCACAAGGGTCGGCGATACGCCTCAGGCAGTATAGGATCTCTTCACAGGAGTTCCTGCCGAGATGGAACCATGTGTTCTTCTCCATGGCGACCTCCGGATCGATCCTGCGGAAGCCGACCATCTCCTTGCGGCGGCAGTTCTTCAGCTCGTCCCTCTTGCGTCTCATTGTCTCTTCTGCCTTGTGCAGCATTCCGAGATTCTCCTTGATGAAGCCATCGGTGATCTGGCGGAAGGTCGTGTTGACATATTCAAGGAAGTCGGACTGACTGTCGGCTATGTGCTTGCTCAGAAGAGTAAGAATCTCGCCCTTGTCGGTGCTGAGCATCATCTGGTTGAAAGTGATGTCGCCGTTTTCTTCCTCAGCCTTTTTCTTGTAGCGTACGTTGCTTCGGATTAGCAGGAAGATCGCGAGAGCCATCATCACGCAGGCGGCCACGAATCCGCCGACGTGCATCAGCATCGCCACGAGGAAGCAGAGAATGAAGGCCGCTCCGGCTGTGATGAACCAGCCTCCGATGACGGAGACGACACCAGTCACTCTATAGACAGCGCTCTCTCGTCCCCAGGCACGGTCGGCCAGAGAGGAACCCATCGCTACCATGAATGTGACGTAAGTTGTTGAAAGAGGTAGTTTAAGGGATGTTCCGAGGGCTATCAGCAGACCTGCCACAACCAGATTGACCGTGGCCCTGACCTCATCGAACGCCGCTCCTTCCGGAAGTCTGGCCTCGTCGGTGTTGAAACGCTTCTCGCACCAGGCCTTGACGTTGTCCGGCACGACATCCTGGAAGAAATTGGCGGTGTTGTTGGAGAATCTGACCAGAACCCGGGCTATCTTCGACGAGCCGAACATCTCGTCACCCTCGCTCTGCCTGGAAAGGTCCACGGAGGTCTTGATCACGTTGTGGGCTTTCTTCGATGTCGCGAGCGAGAACACCATCACCGCGCCTGCCGCCACAAGGAATATCATCGGACTTTTGGCCGGTCCCTCAAGGGATGACATCATGAAGGTGGAAGGGTCCGAGGCTCCGCTTGCGGCAAAGTCAGTGTAGGCGGAATATCCCGCCAGAGGCACTCCGATGAAGTTGACGAGGTCGTTGCCGGCGAATGCCATCGCAAGGGCGAAAGTTCCCATCAGTACCAGAATCTTGAACACATTGACTTTCAAGAAATAGAGAAACTGCATGATGGCTGTTGACGCGAGGAAGCATATTCCCAGAATGGCAAGGGTGTGATTTTGGATATATTCGTAGATTTCCGGCGTGACGAAAGACATGCTTTTGATGCCTTTGAACAGCATGAAGTAGAAGATGGCTGTGGTGGCGACGCCCCCGAATATTCCTATCTTCCACTTGAGGTTCTTCTTGTAGGTGAATGTGAAGACAAGACGGGAGATGTACTGCAGGACGATTCCGAAGAAGAACGCTATGGCGACGGAAACGAATATGGCCATGATCATGCCGAGCGCCTTCTCCGTGTTCATCAGGTCGCCTATCGTTAGTCCGGTGGTGTCGTTCGCCAGCTTCAGAAGCACGAATGCCGTGGTGCCTCCAAGCAGCTCAAACACAAGGGAGACCGTCGTGGATGTCGGCAGTCCGAGGTTGTTGAATATGTCAAGCAGGATCACGTCGGAGATCATCACGGCGAGGAAGATGAACATCAGCTCCTTCAGGGAGAACATCGCCGGATGGAATACTCCATTCCTTGCGACTTCCATCATTCCGTTGCTCATCGTCGCTCCCATGAACACTCCGACAGCGGCCACGATGATGATTGTCCTGAACTTGGCCACTTTGGCGCCTATCGCTGAGTTCAGGAAGTTGACAGCATCGTTGCTGACTCCGACCATCAGGTCGAACACCGCCAGCACGAACAGGAACACCACAAACACAAGGTAAATCTCACTCATGATAATTCACTATCTTTCATTTCGGGTGCAAAATTCACCATAAAATGTTACCGGACGGTTGCAACCGTGTTACATTTCGGTTACAATCCTCGCCGGGGAGTACCATCGTTGTGATCCGTTGCAACCGTGTTACATTTCGGTTACAATCTATTGTTTGTATTGGTGGCGTTTCGACAGGCCCAAAGCATAGCCACTTGACAGCGGAAAAATCAAATGGCGGATTTTGCACGTTACCAAAATCCGCCATTTGCCTTTTTTCCGCTGTCATCAAACACGGTAGAGGCCGGCTTATGATTGTGTGTGCCCCCTGTCTGGGTATAATGTTCCAACCCTTGAACCGAAGTGACTGCACAACATAAAAATCCCTCTGAAAGATTTCCAGAGGGATAGCAAATGGATGTGTCGGAAAATTATTTAGCCTTACCCTGCTTGGCGACCGCCTCCTGCTTGCGCTTCAACTCCTCGGGATCAGCAAGATAGTAATCCTTCACGAGGTTGAGGTCATCATCGAACTCGAAGACGTAAGGAGTGGCTGTAGGGATGTTGAGGCCGACGATGTCAGCGTCAGAGATTCCCTTGAGGTGCTTCACAACGCCACGAAGGCTGTTGCCGTGAGCCACAACCACGATGTTGTCGTGCTGCTTGAGGGCAGGGAAGATCTCGCACTCCCAGTAAGGCATAACACGCTCGATGCAGTTCTTGAGAGCCTCTGTGCGAGGAATGTACTGGTCTGGAACGAGGGCGTAGCGAGGATCCTTTGTGGCGCTGTTAGGGTCGTCCTCCGGAAGGTTGTGCGGAGCCACGTCGAAGCTGCGGCGCCAGATGAGCACCTGCTCGTCGCCGTACTTCTGGGCGGTCTCGGCCTTGTTGAGTCCCTGAAGCATGCCGTAGTGCTTCTCGTTGAGTCTCCAGGTCTTCTTTACAGGGATCCAGTCGAGATCCATAGCGTCGAGGACGTTGTTGAGGGTCTTGATGGCTCTCTTAAGATAAGAGGTGTAGGCCACCTCGAAGGTGATGCCGGCCTCTTTGAGGGCCTTTCCGGCGTCGAGGGCTTCCTGAACGCCCTTCTCGCTGAGGTCAACGTTGGTCCAGCCTGTGAACCTGTTCTCCTTGTTCCACTGGCTTTCGCCGTGACGGATAAGTACTATTCTTTTCATATTCCTAAAAATTTTGGTTTTTTACTTTTTATTCCGCAGTCGCTTCGGCAGGCTCAGTGACCACAGACTCTCAGTCACAGGGCTTGTCGAAGTGACCATAAAGGGCTGCAAATTTACATCATTATTCCGATTCGTCAAACTGGTTGCCCATAATCATGAGCAGCTTGTCGCCCACCTTTAGCTTGACCGAACCGTCCGGAACAATCAGCTCGCCGTCTCTCTTGATCATCACAACACGGGTTCCCTCCGGTAACGCAACCTCCTTAAGTGTGTCACCGGCAGCGAGATCCGTCTCCGTCAGCCTGTGGTCCATCAGCTTGCCGGCCTCCTCCGGGATCTCGATTCCGAATGTCTCCGGAGCCTTCTCCTGAGGCAGGGCAAGGTTCAGCTTGCGCGCCACCGCAGGAATGCTCATGCCTTGGATCAGCATGGAAACCATCGTGATGAAGAATACGATGTTGAAGATCTGTCCGGAGCCCGGAATGTCAGCCACGACAGTGAATATGGCGAAGATGATCGGAGTGGCTCCTTTCAGACCTACCCAGGAGATGAACACCCTTGCCCTGAACGAGAGCTTCCTGAAAGGCAGGAGCGAGATGAACACCGCCAACGGACGGCCTATAAAAGTAAGGAATATTCCGATGAGAAGTGCCACGGGAGCCACGGACAGCATCTCCTTAGGGTTCACGAGAAGCCCAAGCGTGAGGAACATTCCCATCTGCATCAGCCAGGTGACCGTGTCGCTGAACCTGAAGACCTCTCTCTTGTGGGCCATCGGCTTGTTGCCTATGATCACACCGGCGAGGTAGATGGCGAGGAATCCGTTGCCGTTGACGAGTCCGGTGATCGAGTAGATGAAGAACCCGATGCTCAGCACGAGGATGGCATAAAGTGAGGCTCCGTTCAGTTTCAGTTTCCCGAGAGCCCAAGAGAAAGCCCTGCCGAGACCCACACCCATAATAGCTCCGATTCCAAGCTGCATCGTGAATGTCAGCAAGGCGTTGCCGATCATCCGTGGGTAGTCGATGTCGATTCCGGATGCCGGCTCGAAAAGCTGCTGGGCGCATTGGATCAGCACGATGGTGATGACGTAGGCCATCGGGTCGTTGGAACCGGACTCCAGCTCAAGGACCGGCTGGAGGTTCTCCTTCAGCTTCATCTTTGCGTTCCTCAGGATGTTGAACACTGACGCTGAGTCGGTTGACGACATCACGGCCGCAAGCAGAAAGCACATCACGGTGGACATTCCCTCGGAGAGGTGTCCCACCCTTGTCAACAGATAAATGAATCCGCCCGTGAACAAGGCCGTCAGGAACACCCCGACGGAGGACAGCACGATTCCTTCTTTTAGTACGGGTTTTATCGTGTCGAACTTCGTCTCAAGACCGCCGCAGTATAGGATTACACATAGCGCTATGGTACCGATGAACTGTGCGATGTGGAAATTGTCGAACGCGAGTCCTAATCCATCGACACCGAACGCCATTCCGACGACGATGAACAGGAGCAGGACCGGGATTCCGAACTTGAAACCGGCCCTGCTGATGAGTATCGCTGTGAAAATCAGTACGGAACCTATAAGGAGTATGTTCTCCGGAGAAAACTGTAGCATATTATTGTATTATTCTGTTTTTCTTCTCATAGTCGCGGCACCAGTCCCGCAGCGGGCATTCCCCGCATTTCGGGTTTCTTGCCGTGCATGTGTATCGTCCGTGGAGGATGAGCCAATGGTGGGCTCTGGCCCTCAATCCTTCGGGAATGTGCGCTTCGAGCTCTTTCTCGACCGCCTCCACTGTCTTCCCGTCCGACAGCCCCATCCTGTGCGAGACACGGAAAACATGCGTGTCCACAGCGATGACCGGCTTGTCATAGATCACGGAGGCGAGCACGTTGGCCGTCTTTCGCCCGACTCCCGGAAGAGTCATAAGCTGGTCTATGTCCGAGGGAACTTCGCCGGCATATTCATCCGACAATTTTTGAGCCGTCC
Organism: uncultured Alistipes sp.; assembly: GCA_900544195.1. Classification (GTDB taxonomy): domain Bacteria; phylum Bacteroidota; class Bacteroidia; order Bacteroidales; family UBA932; genus Cryptobacteroides. The sequence continues at coordinate 49,878 of UQUJ01000006.1, forward strand.
CGATGAGGTGTGCGGCCTTGCTGTTGGGGTAGGAGATGCTTTTGATCACAGCCATGACTTCTTCGAATGACGCTGCGGCCAGATTCTCTGGTTTGGGGAACTTTCTGAACAGTTCCGGAGCGACCATATTCACCCTTCTGTCCGTGCATTGCGCACTCAAGATCACCGCCACAAGCAGCTGGAACGGGGATTCGTAATGCAACTCCGTCCGCACCTCGGGCCGGTTGGCCTGAAACCAGGAGAGTATCTGATCGTATCTGTCTTTTTTCAGCATGGCTTTAGATGGTCAGCGCGAGGTCGATCACTTCGTCGTTGAGGTTTTCATTGCATCTCTCGTCCTTGCAGACGAACACCCTTCCCGGGTACTTCTCGAAAATGGTCCTGTTGTGGGTCACCATGACGACGGCCGTGCCTTCCTCCTTGTTGATCCCGGTCAGCAGACGCAGGATTCCGTCCGCTGTCTCGTTGTCCAGATTGCCGGTCGGCTCGTCGGCGATGATGAGCTTAGGCCTGTTCAGCAGCGAGCGCGCTATCGCTATTCTCTGCTGCTCACCTCCGGAAAGCTGATGAGGCATCTTGTGCGCCTTGTTCTCCATCCCCACATCGTGAAGCACCTCGATGATCCGCTTGTCGATCTCGTCGCGGTCTTTCCATCCGGTTGCCTTGAGCACGAACTCCAGATTGCTCTCGACAGTCCTGTCCATCAGCAGCTGGAAATCCTGAAACACAACCCCGATCTTGCGTCTGAGGTAGGGAATGTCCTTGTCTTTCAGTCCGTTGAGTTTGAATCCGCAGACCTCGCCCGATCCCTTCTCAAGAGGGTTCTCGCCGATCATCGTGCGGATGATCGAGGTCTTGCCGGTTCCGACCTTGCCGACGATGTAGATGAAGTCTCCCGGAAATATGTCCATGTCAAGCCCGTAGATCACGGTGCTCTCTCCATTCACGATGTCCGCGTCCCTGAATGAGACCAGCGGCTCGCTTTTTGATGATGATTGCGCGTTCACTTCCATAGTAACGCAAATATACTTTATTTTTCGGGTATATTTAAGTAAATTTGTAGAATATTTTTCGTGAAGGAAATGATTGGAGACTATATGAAAAGCAAACTTGCAGCAGTGCTTCTCGCGGCCTTGTCCATCGGCTTCGGGACAGCTTTGGAAGCGCAGGAGACCAGGCAGGACGAGTACCGTCTCGCCACTGAACTCTACGAGCATGGAATGTTCGAGAGGGCCGGGAGCATATTCGGAGACATCTATGCCGGAAGCGGTGATGTCATGGCCGGAGGCTACGAGGCCCTGTGCGCCGTGAGACTTCAGGAAAGAGGCAACGAGACCTTGGCTGATGAATATGTCAGGACGCATCCCTATTCCTCCCTCCTGCCTCAGATCCATTTCTACAAGGCCTTGAACTGTTTCGACGCGCAGGACTACAAATCCGCGGTCGCCGAGTTCGGCAAGGTCGATGGAAAGAGGCTGCCGTCCGGGCTGGTCGCTGAATATTCCTTCAAGGAGGCATATTCCTATTTCGAGGAAGGCCTGCTCGTGAAGGCCAGGTCTCTGTTTGAGAAGGCCGACAAGATGCCGCATTCGGACTACACTGCTCCGTCGAGGTACTCGTTGGGCTACATCAATTATTCCGAGAAGAATTTCGACGAGGCCTACGACTGGTTCGAGAAGGCCGCGAGGGATCCCCGGTTCGCGGAGATGTCCGCCTACTACATGACCGAGTGCAGATTCATGAAGAAGGACTATTCCTACGTGCTCAAGAATGGCCTGACACTTTTCGATAACGCCCCTCAGGAACGCCAGAGGCATCTTGCGAGGATCATCTCGGAGTCGTATCTGGCCAAGGGCGACACGGAAAAGGCCAAGGAATATTACGACAGGATCGGGAACACAGACCGGGACATGGACCGTGATGATTATTTCTACGCCGGTTCGGTACTCTATGCCACAGGTGACTACAAGGGTGCCATCGACAACTTCTCCCTGATGAAGGACAGGACGGATTCCATCGGGCAGATAGCAAACTACAGCCTGGCCTACAGCTACATCCAGACGGGTAACAAGGTCGCCGCGCTGGACGCTTTCAAAGATGCCTCGCAGCGGTCTTTCAACCCGGACATCGAGGAGGACGCGCATTTCAACTACGCCAAGCTGTCCTTCGACCTGAACCACAACCCGTCGGTATTCAATGAATATCTCTCCAGATATTCCGACAAGAAGAAAGGGGAGAGGATCTACAGCTATATGGCGCTGGCCTCGCTCTACAACCACGACTACGCCGGAGCCGTGGAGGCATATTCCAACATAGACATGCTGGACAATGACCAGAAGGCCAATTACATGAAGGCCAACTATCTGCGCGCGGAACAACTTGTGGAGACCGGTTCCTGGAGGGATGCGGTTCCTTTCCTGAGGGCTTCTTCTTTCTATGCTGACAGGCGCTCTCCGTTCTCCCAGCTTTCAAGGTATTGGCTCGGCGAGTCCTACTACCGCAGCGACCAGTTCGACAAGGCGCTGGACACATTCAAGGATCTGTACAACAATTCCGCGCTGGAGGGCAAGACGGAAGGCCGCCTGATCCCTTACGATCTGGCTTACTGCTACTTCCGTCTCGGGGACTACGACAACGCCGCCAAATGGTTTGATGAATATCTCGGCTCCCGCAACCCTTCGGAAGGGGAGGATGCCGCCGTTCGCCGCGCCGACTGCGACTTCATCAGGAAAGACTACAAAACCGCTGTCAGTGAATATGAAAACGCATTGAAAAGGTTCCCGTTCAAGGACAATCTCTACCCGAACTACCGTGCCGGAATCGCCTACGGGCTTATGGGGGACATGAACGGCAAGATCGGTGCGCTTTCAAAGGCGTTGGAGGCAAGACCGTCCGTGGAGTACTACTCTGACGCCATGTTCGAGCTCGGCAGGGCCTACGTCGCCGCCGGCAGGAATGACGACGCGGTCTCCGCGTTCACGAAGCTCCGCTCGTCCACCAATGACAAGACCATTGTGGCCCGCTCCCTGATAGAGCTTGGAATGATCTCAAGGAATATGTCCGAGTACGACCGCTCCCTTGACTACTACAAGCAGGTGATCACAGAGATGCCGGGCACTGAATATGCCCAGGACGCTCTTCTGGCCATTGAGTCGATCTACCAGTCGCAGGGACGCACTGACGAGTACATTGATTTCGCCGACAAGGCCGGTGTGATCAAGGACAAGTCCGACAGCGAGAAGGAGACGATGTACTTCAACGCCGCCGAGCAGGTGTTCCTCACGGAGAACTACGGTAAGGCTCTGGCTTCGCTCCAGACCTATCTTGAGCGTTATCCGTCCGGTCAGAAAGTTCCGGAGGCGGAGTTCTATGTCGCTGAATGTTACAGGAACACAGGCAAGAAGGAACAGGCTTGCGATTGGTACAAGAAGTCGCTGGAGAAAGGTGACGGCTTGGCGTTCGCGGAAACGGCCATCCTGAACTTCTCAAAGCTGTCCTACGATCTGCAACGCTACAAGGATGCGTTCGGAGGCTATTCGTCTCTGCTTGAGGAAGCGAAGATCGAGAACAACAGGCACACTGCAAGGGTCGGGATGATGCGTTCCGCCTACAGGGCGGGAGACTGGGATTCCGCACGGTCTTGCGCCGACAAGGTGAAGGGTGACGGAAAGAGCACTGCCGCCGAGATCCGTGAGGCTGATTACTTCAAGGCCAAGTCGTTGCTTTCGATGAACGAGCGTGAGGCAGCGTTTGAGATATTCAAAAGCCTCAGTTCCGCTCCTTCCACATCCGAGGGTGCCGAGGCTGCCTACATGATCATTCAGGATGCGTACGACCAGGGCAAGTACGACACCGTGGAGAAGAAGGTCTATGCTTTCGCCGAAAGGGCCGGGGATCAGAGCTATTGGTTGGCCAAGGCGTTCATTGTTTTGGGTGACTCTTTCGCCGAGCAGGATAATCTCGCTCAGGCCAAGGCCACGTTCGAGAGCGTCCAAAGCGGCTATAAACCCGCGGCTGGCACGTCCGATGATGTTCTTGACAATGTCCGGATGCGTCTTGACAAGCTTAAAGAATTGATGTAGAAATGAATATGAAAAAAGCATATTTTGTGTCCGCGGCTCTGCTGATGTCCGCCGCGGTCTCCTTCGGACAGAATTTCAACCCGACCGTAGAGGTCACGAACACCTATCAGGGCAGTCCTTCCGAGGTACAGAAGCCTCTTCTTGGAATGAATGTGCCGGATTCCCTGCTGAGGTTCGATCTGGATTTTGACTATGAGGTTTTCAACAAGCCTTATCAGGGAGCCTACAACTTCAAGCCTTACATGCTGGACATGAGGCCGGAGAAGGATGCCTGGAGAGGACGTAAGCTTTACCTTAAGGCCGGAGCGGGTTACACTTTCCATCCTCAATTGGAGTTCGTGTTCAGTCCTGAGCGGAAAGGACCGTTCCAGATGAGTGTGTACGCCAGCCACAAGTCCTATTTCGGGAATTATCACGAGATCGCTCCGCAGATGAAGGAGGATGGTGTCTACCGTCTGAAGAAATCAGGGGAACATTTCAGCGGCTATGACGCCTTGACTGCCGCCGGTTTTGACGGGCTCTACAGCTGGGACAGGACTATACTGTCTTTCGGCCTTGGCTATTACGGAGTCGCTGCCAAGGACTCTCGCATGTCCCGTTGCCTCAACGCTTTTGATTTCAAAGCCAGAGTCCGTTCCAACAACGATGCGGAGTCGTATTTCTATTACGATGTGGCGATGAAGGGGAGAATCGCCAGTGACAAGATGGATCTTGACAAAATACCTGTCAGGATGTATTCCGGCGGGTTGTCGGGCAAATGGAATATACTCTCGCCGGACAGGCAGAGCGAGTCTTGGTTCATCTTGGATGGCCTTGCCGGAACCGTGCTGGACGGTTACCGGAGCATTCTTGTGGGATTCGAGGGAGAGACAAGTTCCTATGGGAAGTTTTACGACGGCAATCTTGGCCGGATCGCCATCGTTCCAAGCTACAGAGTCAAATCCGGACGCTGGGACCTGAATCTTGGCCTCAAGCTTGAATCCGTCTTCAGGAACGATGCTTCCGACACGCTTTGTTTCCGTAAGATGACCGGCGGAAAGGGACAGTTTGTCTATCCTGATGTCCACATCGGTTTCGCGGCGGGAGATCGTGTCCGCATCTATGCCGACGCCACGGGCGGAAGCCGTTTGAACACATATTCATCCCGGATCGCAGGCACTCATCATTATAACCCATTGTTCCTTACTCCTGCCGATCATGGTTTGATGACATCCATGATTGACAATTCGGTTGAGAATCTCAATGCCAGAATAGGTGTGAAAGGGACAGTCTCCTCCCTGTTCCGGTTCGATGTCAATGGCGGCGTGGGGATTTATGAGAACCTTTTGATGGAGTCTGGCCGGTTCATGGAGTCATCTTTCTTCGCCAATGCGTCGTACTCCGATGCGAACCTGATTTTTGCCAATGTTTCGCTGGGGTATCAGTCCGAACGTTTGGATGTGGAGGCCGACTTGCGGTACAGAAGCCTGTCGTTCCCGGACAAGGATGCGGACAATCTCGGATTCGCTCTCCCGAATTATAGCGGGGATTTGAGGATGAGGTACAACATCAATTCCCGACTTTACGCCGGGGTCTCTGTCTCGGCTTCCTCATGGCGTGAGGGACGATGCGGAAGATTGGCTTTTAAGGAACACCCTGACTCGGTTGAGGATTCTTTTGAGTATGCTTCTGTGGAGAAAGTTGAGGCCAGGATTCCTGGCTATGTCGATTTTGGACTGAACTGCGGCTACAAGTTCAATCGCAAGTGGACTCTGTGGCTGGAGTCCGGCAATCTGCTTTGCCAGACGATTCAGAGGACGCCGTTCTATGCGGAGAAAGGGCCTTGGGTCACCGCCGGAATATCTCTGAATCTTTAAGAATATAAATACAGCTCGATTGAGGGCAATGTGGAAATAAATTTCGCATTGCCCTCATTTTTTATTAAATTTGTCTGTTTTATGGGCAGACCATATAAACTTGATAAAAACAGGTTATAGAATATGATTGAGAACGAAGAGATGAAGAAAGCGGAAGAACAATATTCCGCAAGCAGTATTCAGGTGCTGGAAGGCCTTGAGGCGGTGAGGAAAAGACCTTCGATGTACATCGGCGACATCGGGGAGAGGGGACTCCATCATCTTGTCTATGAGGTGGTTGACAATGGTATCGATGAGGCGATGGCCGGTTACTGTACCGAAATCGGTGTCACGATCCTCCCGGACAATTCCATCAGGGTCACTGACAACGGCCGAGGAATCCCTACCGGAATGCACCCGAAGGAACACCGTTCCGCCCTTGAGGTTGTCATGACCGTTCTTCATGCCGGAGGTAAGTTCAACAAGGACAGCTATAAAGTGTCCGGCGGTCTGCATGGAGTAGGTGTCTCCTGCGTGAACGCCCTTTCCGACAGCCTCGTCGCAGAGGTTCACCGTGAGGGGCATATATTCGTGCAGAAATATTCAAAGGGCAAGCCACTCGCCCCTGTGGAGATTGTCGGAGACTGCAATGACACCGGAACCATCATCACATTCCATCCCGATCCGACCATATTCACCCAGACAATTGTTTATAAATATGACACCCTCGCCGCGAGGATGCGTGAGCTGGCCTATCTGAACAAAGGCATCAAGATCACCATCACCGATGAGAGGGAACTGGTTGATGAATATGTCACCGATGAGAACGGCAACTCCAAGCCTACCGGAAAGCGGCTTTACCGCGGGGATGTCTTCTATTCCAAGGAAGGTCTGAAGGAGTTCATCGACTACCTTGACGCCGGCGCCACCCAGCTTATTCCTGAGCCTGTGTGCGTTCAGAGCGACAAGGTGATTCCGATCGACATCGCCCTTTCGTACAACAACGGATTCTCCGAGAAGATATATTCATACGTCAACAACATCAACACCATCGAGGGTGGAACGCATCTTCAAGGTTTCAAGATGGGTCTTTCGCGCTCGCTGAAGAATTACGCCGAGAAGAACAATCTGCTCGCCAAGTTCAAGGGTGACCTCGCTCCTGAGGATTTCCGTGAGGGTTTGACCGCTGTTGTCTCCGTGAAGATCGCCGAGCCTCAGTTCGAGGGACAGACCAAGACCAAGCTTGGCAATCCGGAGGCCACATCGGCTGTTTCCCAGGCCACATCGGCGGCTATGGACCAGTACCTTGAGGAGCATCCTAAGGAGGGTAAGCTGCTCATAGAGAAGATCGTGCTTGCCGCCACCGCCCGCAGCGCCGCCCGCAAGGCCCGTGAGATGGTGCAGAGAAAGACCGCCATGACGGGGGCCGGAATGCCAGGCAAACTGGCCGACTGCTCAGAGAGGAATCCTGAGAAGTGCGAGCTCTTCCTTGTCGAGGGAGACTCCGCCGGTGGAACAGCCAAGCAGGGACGTGACAGAAGGATCCAGGCCATCCTGCCGTTGAGGGGTAAGATCCTTAATGTGGAGAAGGCGGCCGGGGACCGTGCGTTCGACAGCGTTGAGGTAAGGAACATCTACACGGCTCTTGGAGTCACTGTGGCACAGGAGGATGAGAACGGAGAGAAGAAGATGGATCTGAGCAAGTTGCGTTATCACAAGGTCATCATCATGACCGATGCCGATGTCGATGGTAGCCACATCGCCTGCCTTATCCTGACGTTCTTCTTCCGCTACATGTTTGACCTCATCAAGAACGGCTATGTCTATCTTGCCACACCTCCGCTTTACCTTGTGAAGAAAGGCAAGGAGGAAGTGTATTGCTGGACCGACGAGCAGAGGTTTGAGGCCACGGCACGTCTGGGCAAGGGCTCAGACAAGGGCGTGACCGTGCAGAGATACAAAGGTCTTGGTGAGATGAGCGACCAGCAGCTTTGGGACACCACCATGGATCCTGCAAGGAGACGTCTCCGTAAGATCACCATTGACAACGCCGCCGAGGCCGAGAGGACATTCTCGATGCTGATGGGTGACGATGTCCCTCCAAGAAGGCAGTTCATCGAGGAGAATGCCCATTACGCTAATATTGATGCATAAATAATTAAAACACAATAGAAATGCTTGACATTTTTGACAGAATCGAAAGGGACTCAGGCGGTCCTATCGGACAATACTTCGATCAGGGCTTCGGCTACTACATGTACCCGAAGCTTGAGGGCGAGCTTGGCCCTCACATGACTTTCAACGGAAAGGAGGTTCTGAACTGGAGTCTGAACAACTATCTCGGGCTTGCGAACCATCCTGAGGTTCGCAAGGCTGACGCCGAGGGTGCCGCGAAATGGGGACTGGCCTATCCTATGGGTAGCCGTATGCTTTCAGGACACACCGCCCTGCACGAGAAACTTGAGAGGATGTTCGCCGACTTCGAGAAGAAGGAGGACGCTTTCCTTTTCAACTTCGGCTATCAGGGAATCGTCTCCGCGATTGACTGCCTTACGGCCCGTCATGACGTGATCGTCTATGACGCGGAGGCTCATGCCTGCCTTCTTGACGGAATCCGTCTCCACATCGGCAGCAAGTACAAGTACCGTCACAACAACATCGTTGACTGTGAGAAGGTTCTGGCCAGAGCCTGCAAGGAGGCTGAGGAGAGCGGCGGAGGTGTCCTGCTCATCACCGAAGGCGTTTTCGGCATGACCGGGGCGATGGGAATCCTTGACCGTATCGTCGAGCTTAAGAAGAAATACAGCTTCCGCATATTCATTGATGACGCCCACGGCTTCGGCCTGCTTGGCGAGCATGGACGCGGAACTTCCGAGGAACTGCATTGCATGGACGGCATTGATCTTTACATCGGAGCCTTCGCGAAGTCTATGGCCTCGATCGGAGGCTTCATCGCCGGTCCTCGCAAGATCATCAACTACCTGCGTCTGAACATGCGCTCCCAGATGTACGCCAAGTCACAGCCGATGGCGTTCGTGTACGGCAACATCAAGCGTCTGGAGATCATCATGTCTCCGGAAGGCGACGAGCTCCGCAAGAGGTGCTGGCACGTGACGCACACCCTTCAGGAAGGCTTCAAGGAACTCGGATTCGACATCGGTGAGGCTCAGGCCTGCGTGATTCCGATCCACATTGACGGCGGAGGCGTGGCCCAGGCCACCAAGATCGCGATGGATCTTCGTGAGAACTACCGCATCTTCTGCTCGATGGTCATCTATCCTGTCATCCCTAAGGGAATGGTGATATTCAGAATCGTATGTACAGCCGTCCACACCGACGAAGACATAGCGTACACACTCAACGCTTTCAAGGAGATCAAGCAGAAGCTTGACGCCGGCGCTTACGACGGTGATGACATCGCTGCTAAAACCATTATGTAATTAACTGCTGATTAGTGGCTTGTATGCGTCCTGAATATTTCAAGGATAAGGTCATTATCATAACGGGAGCCAGCTCTGGAATAGGGTTGGCTTCTGCCCGTCTCTTTGGGTCGTTCGGGGCGAACGTCGTTATGGCCGCCCGCTCGCTGGACAAGCTCCAGGAATTGGCCCCGTCGGTGAACGCCGATCCGGACAAGGTTTTGTGCGTCAAGACGGACGTCACGAAGGAGGATGACTGCCGGAATCTCATTGACTGCACTGTCCGGAAATATGGCCGCATCGACATCTTGGTGAACAACGCCGGTATCTCGATGAGGGCTATGTTCAAGGACTTGGATCTCAGCGTGATCCGCTCTTTGATGGATGTGAATTTCTGGGGTACGGTGCAGTGCACGAAATTCGCCCTGCCATATTTGCTCCAGAGTAGGGGACAGGTGGTCGGGGTGATCTCGATCGCCGGTTTCTCCGCCCTTCCTGCGAGGACTGGATATTCAGCGTCCAAGTACGCCATCCGCGGCTTCCTTGACACCATCCGCATCGAGCATCTCAAGGACGGGCTGAACGTGCTTGTCTTCGCTCCTGGCTACACGGACTCCAATGTCCGCAAGGCCGCTCTGACCGCCGACGGAAGTCCTCAGGGCGAGACTCCTTTGAAAGAGGACAAACTGATGAGCGCCGAGAAATGCGCCGAGTACCTTGCCAAGGGACTTCAGAAGAGAAAGTCCCAGATGATTTTAACTGGCTTGGGAAAGATTACTGTGCTGGCTCATAGGCTTTTCCCTCGTTTGACAGACAAGTTGACCTACGGTTTCATCGCCAAGGAGGCGGGGAGTCCGTTCAAATAACAGTATAGAAGAATGAAACTGCCGCGCGTGTCCATAAACTACAGAGTGCTTGTTCCTCTTGCCTTTCTGTTTGTGATCCTCACACTCATATTCCCGAGGACCGCAAAGTTCAGTTATGACTACAGGAAGGGTTCTCCGTGGTCTCACGAGACGCTTTTGGCGCAGTTTGATTTCCCGGTTCTCAAGACAGACGAGCAGATCCGCGAGGAGAGGAGCAGGAACAAGTCAATTGTGATTCCTTATTATAGGTATCGTCAGGACATCGTTGACAACTGCCGCAAGGCGGCGGAGGGGATTGAGATGGGGGCATATTCATACCTCCGTCCCCTGATTGTGTCCTCGATGGACGGAATATATTCCAGCGGAGTGGTGCCGGATGAGGGAGTGAAACTGGACGGCCGCGCGGATCCTTCCAGTGCGGTGCTTTACATCCAGAGGGACAAGAGAGCCGTGAAGAAACCGGTGGAGGAGGTCTTCAAGGAATCGGAGGCCAAGAACCGTCTGCTTTCCTCGGTGACTGCCAAGTACCCGAGAGTCAATGCTGATTCGGTTCTCCGGGCAGCCGGAATCTATGATTTCATAGTTCCTAACCTTGACTATGATCCGAAGACAACAGAACTTGTCCATTCTGAGTCCTCAAGTCAGGTTTCCACCACGCAGGGTTTTGTCAGTGCAGGTCAGTTGATCGTCTCCGAAGGTGAGATAGTGACTGCGGAAATAGCCCAGATCCTTGACTCCTACAAGGTTGAGTACGAGAACAGCATGGGCTACGGCGGGCCGAGGATCCTCTTCTGGCTCGGCAACGCCTTCATCGCCTTCGTGCTGGTGCTGATGTTCTTCCTGATGATCTACTTCCTGAACAGGAAACTGTTTCTGGATCATCGCAAGTTCTGGTACCTGATCTTCATATTCATCATCTCCTCTGTTTTGGCCTTGGTCATCAACAAGTTTGCACCGAGGTGCCTCTACATGATCCCTTTCACTTTGACCGCGCTTTACCTTGAGGCTTTCTTCAAGAACAAGGTGATCTTCCCGATCTGCTGCGTGTCGTTCCTGCCGCTGCTGGTCTTCGCCGAGAACGGAACGGTGCTTTTCGTGATGTTCCTGCTCGCGAGCATAGTCGCGGTCTTCGTGTTCAAGTTCTTCAACCAGGGATGGCAGCAGTTCATCATGTCCGGGATAGTTTTTGTGTGCCAGCTTGTCACCTATTTCGGATTCAGGCTGATCGACATGGTCAACGATGACCCTTACGTCGCCGTGCTCTACATGTTCATCGGCTCGATGCTCATCGTCGCCGGCTATCCTCTCATCTACCTGTTCGAGAGGATGTTCAACCTTGTCTCCAGCTCAAGACTCAGGGAACTTTGCGACACGAACAACAAACTTTTGAGGGAGCTGGAGCACAAGGCTCCAGGGACTTTCCAACATTCCTTGCAGGTGATGAATATGTGTGACGCGGCTGCCCGTGCCATAGACGCCAATGTGCTTCTGGTGCGCGCCGGAGCGCTTTATCACGATATCGGCAAGATGAAGAACCCTCTTTGCTTCATAGAGAACGAGAGCATGTCTCCGGGTGGGGTCCATTATCATGAGGGGCTCTCTCCTAAGGAAAGCGCCCGCGCTATCATCAAGCATGTGTCAGACGGGTTGGATCTGGCTGCCGAGCATGGGTTGCCTGATGTCATCCAGGACTTCATCATTACCCATCACGGGACTTCGAACACAAGTTATTTTTACAACAAGTATCTCAATGACGGAGGGGATCCGAAAGACGTCTCGGATTTCTTCTACCCGGGACGCAAGCCTCAGACCAAGGAGCAGATAATCCTTATGATCTGTGACACTTTGGAGGCGGCTTCCAGGACTTTGAAAGACAATTCGGCTGCCACATTCTCAACCTTTGTGGAGAACATCGTGGCATCGAAGATGAAGATAGGACAGTTTGACGAGTCGGAGATCTCAATAAAGGATCTTAACACTGTTAAAGAGACTCTCAAGGCTTATCTTTCACAGATTTACCACGAACGGGTGGTTTACCCGCAGAGAAAGAATAATTAATTTAAATAATATTGACAAATTATGGAAGTAACAAAAAATCAAATCGATGATCTTAACATCGAACTGACGATCGCCCTGAAGGCGGAGGACTATGCCGGGCAGGAGAAGAAAAGACTCTCCGCTTACAGGAGAAACGCTGACTTCAAGGGTTTCCGCAAGGGAATGGTTCCGGCCACTCTTGTGAAGAAGATCTACGGTGAGCAGGCTCTTTACGAGGCCATCAACGGAGTCATCTCCGAGCAGCTCGACAAGTTCATCAAGGACAACAGTCTGCACATTCTCGGTGAGCCTATCGCCAGCGAGTCCCAGAAGGAGCAGGAATGGAAAGACGGCAACGATTTCGAGTTTAAGTTCGATCTCGGACTCTCTCCTGAGATCAACATCGATGTTGACAAGAATGACAAACTGCCATATTACAAGATCGAGGTGACCGACAAGGCCAAGGCTGCCATGAAGGACAGCATCCTCAGGCAGTACGGCCAGCTCGAAGAAGGCGAGGCCGCAGGCGAGGAAGACTACGTTGTGGTTGACTTCAAGCAGGGCGAGAAGACTGTGGAAGGTGTGTATGTGGCTGTCAGCAAAGTTGAGGGTGACGCGAGGAAGAACTTCCTCGGCGCCAAGGTTGATGACAAGTTCGACGTCAATGTCAACGAGGCCTTCTCCAATGAGACCGACAGGTCGTCCATGCTCAAGATGAAGAAGGAAGAGCTTGCCGCCCTCGATCCTGTCTGGAATGTGACCATCGTGAATGTCAAGACCTTTGTTCCGGCCACCGAGTGCCAGGAGACTTATGACAAAGTCTTTGGCAAGGATGCCGTGAAGACCGCGGAGGAGTTTGACGCCAAGATCGCCGGGAGGCTTGAGTCCAACTACAAGCAGGAGGCTGACTACAGACTCTCCCAGGATCTCCGCAAATACCTCGTGGACAAGGCCAAAGTGAATGTTCCGGAGGCTTTCCTCAAGAGATGGCTCTACGAGAACAACAAGGAGAAGTTCTCCAAGGAAGACATCGAGAAGGAGTTCGACGGATTCCTCGGCGATTTCCGCTGGCAACTCGTAAGGGGTTCCCTGATGAAGAAGTTCGAGCTGAAGGTCGAGGACAAGGACATGCTTGAGGCAGCCAAGGCTTATGCCGCCTACCAGTACGCGATGTACGGAATGGGCAATGTACCTGAGGAGCTTCTCACCGATGCCGCCGCCCAGATGCTTAAGGACGAGAGGCAGATGCGTAACATCGAGGAGAACGTCGAGAACGAGAAGGTAATCGCCGCCGTAAAGGAGAAGATCACTCTCCAGAACAAGAAGATCTCCGAGGAAAAGTTCCGCGAGCTTAAATAATCATGGACAAGGAGTTTCAGAAATATGCGACCAAGGGTCTTGGACTGAGTTCAATGACCCTTGACCGCTATCAAAGGGCTACGGACGCCTACATCAACCCGACCATCATCGAGGAAAGAAAACTGAATGTTGCCTCGATGGACGTGTTCAGCCGACTGATGATGGACAGGATAATATTCCTTGGCGTCCCGATCGATGATGATGTCGCCAACATCATCCAGGCCCAGTTGCTGTTCCTTGCTTCCACTGACTCGGCCGCGGACATCTCGCTCTACATCAACACTCCGGGCGGTCAGGTGACTTCCGGTCTTGCGATCTATGACACGATGCAGCTGGTGGAGCCGGATGTGGCCACGATCTGTACCGGAATGGCCGCCTCGATGGGCTCCGTCCTGCTTTGCGCCGGCGAGAAAGGCAAACGCTCCTGTCTGCCTCATTCCAGGGTCCTGATCCATCAGCCTCTCGGTGGGGCTCAGGGGCAGGCCGCAGACATAATGATCGCCGCGAGGGAGATAGAGAAGACCCGCAAGGAACTCTATGACATCATCTCCAAGCATTCCGGCCAGTCTTACGACAAGGTGTTCGCCGACGCTGACAGGGACTTCTGGATGACAGCCCAGGAGGCTTTGGAGTACGGGATGGTGGATGAGATCCTTACAAAGAAATCCAAGTAGATGCCTAAAAAGAACACAGGTACAACAAAACATTGCATGTTCTGCGGCAGGTCAGAGCGTGAGGTTCCTTTTTTGCTTCAGGGACTGGACGGATTCATCTGCAGCGATTGCGTTGAGCTTGCGCATGACTATCTCAAGGACACACTTGGCACGGTCTCCAAGGACGGCAAGCCGCTTGGTCGGCTTGAGGCCTTGAAGAAGCCTGTCGAGATCAAGGAATTCCTTGATGAATATGTCATCGGGCAGGATCGCGCCAAGAAGATGCTGGCAGTGGCGGTGTACAACCACTATAAAAGGATCAACCACAATCTGGTTGACCGTCCTGATGACGGGGTCGAGCTGGAAAAGTCGAATATTCTGCTGGTAGGTCCTACCGGAACCGGAAAGACCTTGCTGGCCAAGACTATAGCCAAGTTGCTGGATGTACCGTTCACGATCGTGGACGCCACAGTCCTGACGGAGGCCGGTTATGTCGGTGAGGATGTCGAGAGCATCCTTACGAGGCTTCTTCAGGAGGCGGATTTCGATGTAGCGAAGGCCGAGAGGGGAATCGTCTTCATCGACGAGATCGACAAGATCGCCCGCAAGAGCGACAATCCGTCCATCACCCGCGATGTGTCAGGAGAGGGAGTCCAGCAGGCCATGCTGAAACTCCTCGAAGGCAATGTCATCAATGTCCCGCCGAAAGGTGGCCGCAAGCATCCGGAGCAGGAGTTCATCCATGTCAACACGCAGAACATCCTGTTCATCTGCGGTGGTGCCTTCGAGGGAATCGAGCGGCGCATCGCCCAGAGACTGAACACACAGGTAATTGGTTTCGGTGCTGCCCAGAAGCAAGTTGTTGACAAGAAGATCCTCTTGAAATATGTTGATGCACAGGACTTGAGGGCTTACGGTCTCATTCCGGAGATCATCGGCCGTCTGCCTGTCATCACTTATCTTGACGCTTTGGATCGTGAGGCCTTGCTCAGGATTCTCACCGAGCCGAAGAACGCGATTCTCAAGCAGTACGCAAAACTTTTCGAGATTGACGGAATGGCACTCAAGATTGAGGACGGTGTCAATGAGTTGATAGTTGACACCGCCATAAAGAACAAGCTTGGGGCCCGTGGGCTGCGCTCTATCTGCGAGCGGATCTTCGATGACGCGATGTACGACGCTCCGTCATCCCGCAAGAAGGTCTTCACAGTGACCCTTGACTACGCTAAGTCCAAACTGGAGAATTCGCTTTAGACCTTGTGGCGGCTAATTTGCTGACAACTAATTAAATAATATACCCTTCTCCTATTGAGGTAGAAGAAGGGTATATTAACATATCTAACGTGAGTTCGATGAATTATAACTAAAAGAGCGACAATTGAATAACTCCATTCTCATAAGGTGGGACACGTTCCACATCAATCATCGGCTTCTTCGGGAAGAACGAGTAGGCCGCCAGGCCCGCCATCAGATTGACCGTGAAGCCGACGACGGACCGGTGTCGGGAGTGCTCGATCTGCGCGATGTTCTTAAGCTCACCGTTGATGGTCTCGATCAGAGCCCTCTTGCGCAGGAGGATTTTGTCAGAGACTGTCATAAGCTGGCCCTTCATGTTGCTCTTAAGCTTTGTTATCAGCTGGATGCCGTCCACGAAAAGTCTGGAGAAGAGGTCCCTGCAGATGTATCCCTTGTCTCCGACCAACTTCCCGAAGATCCGTTCGATGAAGGATTTGTTCCTGAGAGGATCCCTGTCGTCAACATTGCCATGAGATCCTGGTTTGTGTAGGCAAGTTTGCTCTCGAAGGTCATATTAGTCTTGATGGCCCTAAGTTCTTTCTTTATCGCATTCAGGGAACTCATCAGAAGATCCAACTGCTCGGAGTTGTCATCAGTTTGCATTCTTTTCATACGTCTTCATAAATTATCGGAAGCCCTCCGAAGAGGACTCCCGCGTTAATCAGTTATAGAACTCTTCCTGAAGGTCGTCCTCATCTGAGGCTTCAGTAACAGATACCGGTTCGGTCAGTTTCGCATTGATACGGTCCACGAGAGTCTGAATCCAGTTCATCTGGGCGGTATTGTCCGCAACTTCGTTCTCGAATTCGTGTTCCTTTAGTTCGATGCCTTTGATGGAACCGGAGATTGCTTCGAACGAAGTCACCTCGCCGTTTCTCTTGGAAATGATTGCACCTTTTGAGATGCGCAGAAAGATCTTCTTGGATTTTCCTGTCTCGCTGATTGGATGTAGCATGATTGATTTGCTTTATGTTGAACATTCACTAACCTCCCGGTAAACGGGCGGCCTTCCTTTCCTCCGGAAGGTGACGCATTGGTCAGGCGACAATACAAGACAACAAAGGCAAGACAAAACGCACCTGGAATGGGCTGCGAATTTGCCTTGCCGTTTGTCTTTACGCCTTACTTCGCGGATTCCTACGGAGGAAAGGAAACAACCCATAAATCTCTCTTGAAAGATCTTTGCTATAAACTGATAAATTTTTTATATTTGCATTGCGTGAATATTCGCAACACACTGCGTAAAATGTAAAACAATGTATAAAAGAGCTGAATAC
>UQUJ01000007.1 GCA_900544195.1 uncultured Alistipes sp.
CCCCATCCATCTGGCAAGTTCTCATAATGCCCGTTATCACAAGGAGTGAAGTCGGGATTTATACGCTTCAAAAGTTCGATGGCAGGCTCATCATTGGGGTTTTGTTGCACTAACTTTCCATGAATAGCGAGGTCGAGTATTTTGGATTTGGCTTGTTTGATAACTGTTTGCAAGTCCGATTTACCATGTTCTACTTGGTCAATCAAAGCAAACCATTTCTCTATCTCCATTACAATACGTTGTTGCTCACTAAGAGGCGGTAAAGGAATAAAGGTATTTACAATTATTTCTTTTGATATATTGGGTTGCGCTCCGCCACCGCCTTTTGCGATAAACTCATTTCTTTGAGACAATAAGAAATAGAATAGGTACAATTGAATAATAGCATTAAACTCGATACAAGCGCAACATGCTTGATTAGTGGTAGCAGGAAATGTAAGTATTCCTAATTTCCCAATTGTTGCACCATACATTGCAATTAACACACTTCCGGTAGGATTAATTTTAGCAGAAGAGTTTGCGACAGCTTCCTCTGTTATACTTTCTGGAATATACGAAATCAATCCATCATTTAATTCTCCTGTTTTAAGCCAAGGTATATTTCCACCATAATATGTTTTGTTTGAACGACTAGGAGTTCCGCCTGATTGCCAAGTGCCTACTTCGCCTAATGTTGTCCACACCCATCCCTCCGGCACCTTAAACGGCACATTCTCATAATGGGGCGTATGTGTAGTTAAATTATAGTGTGCTGTAACCTTTTGCTACAACACACCCAAAGGAATAATTATCTTCTCCTATATCCGCTTTACAATAATCTTCCGTTTTTATTGTAATTTTGCGTCATGACAGTAACGGACAACACGACAGAGGTTTTGGAAGTCGCTTCGGTCGCAGGGCACATCCTGCTGGAGAACGGAGCCGAGATTTCCCGTGTAGAGGACACTATGGAACGGATCGCATCGCATTACGGGGTGGATTCCGGACATTTTTTCGTGCTCAGCAACGGCATATTCACAACCGGATCACTCGGGAAGTACGCCAATGTCGAGTTCATTCCTATTCGTGGAATCCAGCTTTCAAAAGTAGTCGCTGTCAATAAGTTAAGTTACGAGATAGCAGCAGGGAAACACACCTTGCCAGAGGCCAGGCAACGGTTGGAAAGCATAAAAGACGCTCCTGTCAAACCGGCTTGGGAACAAATCGCCGGATCTGCTTTTGGAGCAGCCGGTTTCTGCGCCGTGTTCGGCGGAGGGTTTATGGACTGCGCCGCTGACTTCGTGATCGGTGCGCTGCTCTATGTATTCTGTCTCTTCGTAAGCGGTTCATTATCAAAAATTGTTGGAGGCATCTGCAACGCCCTCGTGGCCACAATACTCTGTCTCGCTTCCTACAGATTAGGATTCGGCGACAGCCTCAGCAACATCATCATCGGAGCGGTGATGCCGCTCATCCCCGGAGTTCCGTTCGTGAACGGAGTCCGGGATCTGGCCAATTCAGACTACATCGCCGGGCTGACAAGGCTCACGGATGCGATGCTCGGATTCATCTGCATCGCCCTTGGCGTGAGTATCAGCTTCATAGCAGACGGATGGATATTCGGAGGAATGATAAAACTCAGCGGAATGACCATCAACCCGCAGACCGCCGGAATCATGTGGCAATGCCTTGCCGCGTTCGTCGGCACATTAGCCTTTGCGATCCTGTTCGGAGCACCACGCAGACAGTATTTCACGGCAGGAGTGATCGGAGCCATCGGCTGGGTCATCTACCTGATGCTCACAAGGTTCTGCCACAGCGGACCGACAGTGGCAATCATCGCAGCGACCACAATAGTCTGCATCCTTTCACGCTTCGCGGCGGTAAGGGACAAATGCCCAAGCACGGTCTATCTACTCTGCGGAATATTCCCGCTCGTCCCTGGGGCCGGAATATTCTGGTTCACCTACTACCTCGTCTCAAGCCAGTTCTACCTCTCCGCTTCAGCAGGATTCACCGCTGTCAAAGGCGCGATAGCGATTGTGCTTGGTATCATCTTCGCGATGGAACTGCCGCAACGACTTTTCTCCGGAAAAAGGAAAGGCTAATCCTCAAACTCGATATCGTGAGACGGCAAGGCCTTTTTCTTGCGGAAGACGACCCTCTCGCTCATAAAGAAGTTAAGTCCACCTGACACGCACAGCGCCAGAAGGTTACACCACACGACATTCCACCGGAACATCCTCTGGATCAGAAGCAGGAAGGCCATCTTGACCAAGAACGCCCCGATGCAGGATAGATTGTAGCCGCCAAGATGTCGGAAGAACGACCTTCTGCTCCGACATGACACCCTGTCTTTCCAGATAAAGAAATATGCCACAGCGAAATTGGTCACGGCCGCGCACTCGAACGAGATAGCCGGGGAGATGATGTACTGGCCGAAATACGTGCTGAAAACCCATTTGGAGAAGACCCAAAGCACAACCGTGTCCACAATCGTCCCCAAAAGGCTCGACGCGGAAAACTCTGCGAATCTCTTGACTAATTTAAGCCACGGTCTGGTCATCACTCTCAGTTTCGGACGGCAAACTTACGGAAAAAACGTGAATATTTGGATAAAAAGCCAATCTATTCAGTAAATTTGTCGTTCAGCAAGCGGTGATTGCCGCGAATGAGACATTTAAAAACGAACGAACAATGTCAGAAGAAATGAATATAGTCCGTGACCTCGCCGTGATTCTGATCTCGGCGGGAGTTTTCACGATAATTTCAAAGGCTCTCAAACAGCCTCTTATCATCGGCTATATCCTCGCTGGTTTTCTGATCGGCCCGAATGTCAGCTTCTTTCCTGGAATATCCAGCGAGGCCACCATGCACCAATGGTCGGAGATAGGCATCATATTCCTGATGTTCGGACTTGGTCTTGAGTTCAGCTTCAAGAAATTACTCAAGGTCGGCGGAAGCGCCATCGTCACGGCGGCGGTAAAATTCGTCGGCGTGTTCATCATCGGCTTCGTCACCGCACAGGCCCTTTCATGGAGCTTTATGGAAAGCGTCTTCCTCGGCGGTCTGCTGTCGATGTCCTCCACGATGGTCGTGCTGAAGTCCTACGAAGACCTTGGCCTTAAGAACAAGCCATACGCCGGAGTCGTGTTCGGAACGCTGGTCGTCGAGGATCTGATAGCGATACTGTTGATGGTGCTGCTCTCGACAATGGCCGTCTCACAATCCTTCGCGGGCAAGGAGCTGATAATGAATATAGCGAAGCTCGTTTTCTTCCTGATTCTTTGGTTCCTCGTCGGAATCTACGTTATCCCTACCCTGCTGAAAAAGGCCAAGGAATATCTCAACGACGAGATTCTCCTTATTGTCAGCATCGGCCTCTGCTTCGGAATGGTCGCATTGGCCACATCGGTCGGTTTCTCGTCCGCTCTCGGAGCCTTCGTCATGGGATCAATCCTCGCCGAAACCTCTGAAAGCGAACACATTGACCATGTCGTTGAGCCTATCAAGAACCTTTTCGGAGCCATATTCTTTGTCTCCGTCGGAATGATGGTCGCTCCGTCGGTGGTCGCCGAGCACTGGGCGATGATCCTTCTGCTCTCCATGATCGTCATAATCAGCCACATCATTTTCGCAGGAGCTGGTATAATCCTGACCGGCAAGGGTTTGGACAATGCCGTCCACACTGGGTTCAGCCTCGCGCAGCTCGGAGAGTTCGGATTCATCATCGCCGGAGTCGGCTGCACCCTCGGCGTGATGAGGGATTTCATCTATCCGGTGATCATAGCAGTCTCCGTCATAACAACGTTCACGACTCCGTTTATGATAAAGCTGGCGGATCCGTGCTATAATCTGTTAAACAAACGGTTACCGGCCAAATGGATCGACAGGCTCGCCCAGATGAACGACTCCGGCAAACAGACCGCCGCCGAGCACAACGAATGGAAAACTCTGCTGAACGCCTATTTCACACGCATCGTCCTCTATGGCGTGATCCTGATAGCGATCTACATAGGATCAAAGCTTTATCTCAGACCTGCTGTAGAGAAATTTTCCCCGGAGCTAAGCGTGACCATACATAAGGTTATCGAGGTCGGAATAACCCTTGCGGCGATGCTCCCGTTCCTTTTCGGTCTCGGAGTCCATTCCGGCTCCATCAGCAAATCCGCCCCTAAACTCCTGAAAGAGAAGCCGAGTAACATCTGGCCGTTGATGGGGCTGATCTTCGCGCGCTCATTCCTTGCCGTGGGAATCGTACTGGCTGTGTTGTCGTCATATTTCCACCTCGCAGGCTGGACGGTTCTGGCAATCTTCTTCGCCGGCATAATATTCATTCTCTTCGCCCGCCAGTCCATCCATAAATATTCAGCGTTGGAGATGCGTTTCCTTTCAAACTTCAATGAAAAGGAGGAGAATGAAAGGCGCAGCAAGCCGGTCGCTTCTTCCGTTAGCCAGAAACTCGCCGACTATGACGTTCACACAGAGACGCTTACCATCTCCCAGAATTCCACCTACGCCGGAAAGGCTCTCAAGGATATTCCTTTCAGGGCAGAAACGGGGGCGAACATCATCAAAATCACCAGAGGGTCAATGAATATGATCGTTCCGTCCGGTGATGTGTCGCTGTTCCCGGGCGACCAGATGCTCGCCGTCGGCACATCCGCCCAACTCGAATCCTTGAGGAATATGATGGCGTGCGCCGTCGCTCCGGAAATTCAGGACTCTGGAAATAGTTTCAAGATCGTGCCTGAGGCACTTACCGAGGAATCGTTCCTGACCGGAAAGACCCTACGCGGCACGAACCTCCGGAAATATCACTGTATGGTCATCAGCGTGCTCAGGGGTTCAGAATTCATCACCAACCCGGAACCCGATTTCAGGTTCCAGGCCGGTGACACTGTCTGGATCGCCGGCAATCTGGCCGAGCTGGAGACCGTCTAGAACTTCACGAATTCAGGATTGAGATACGGTTTCAAGTCAATCCAGAAGACCGTAACCTCAATGATGCCTTCAGCGTAGCTCGCGATCTCGTAAGGCTGGTAGTACCAAGTCACTCCCGCGCCTGACACACCGCAATGTCCATTAGGAACCAGGCCTTCACTGAACATCACACTTTCATTAATGTCTTCAACTCCCCTGTCCAACGCAAGCTTGGACTTGATCAATTCCGTTACCGGAGCGACATAGCCAGGCTTGAACAATTCGTTTTCCGTCACGATCTCGCCAGTCTTCAGGTTGATGATGTCCGGAATCAGATAATGCATTCCGTGGGCTCCGCCAAGGTAGTTCTCGCTGTACACCTGGTAGGTCTGGAGATCCATGAACCCTTCCGCGAACTTTCCCTGAACGGTGTAGTACCAGTTGCAGGTCATCGCCGCGCTATAGTTATAGTCATAGTCTAATCCATTCTCCTTGGCGTAGGCGACAGCATCGTCGTAGACACTTCCCGCCTCCCTCTGGTAGTTGGCCATCAACGTGTCCGACACGGCATCGGAAGCCTCCTCCACCGAAAAACCGTCATATTTCTCTCCGAAACAAGCCTTTACGATAGAGTTGTTGATCTTCTTCTTCAAAGCGTTACCGCCCTCGAAGCTCTTGTAGTACTCGACAGAATGAACTATTTGCACCGAAGCGGAGTCACTCTGCGCGAGCGTCTGCTCGTAAGTGTTGGCAAAAGTGGCGACCTCAGTCTCATTGTCAGAACAGGAAGCCAAGGTCAGGGTCAGGGCCATCGCGGCGACGGCGAATGGTAAAATTCTCTTATTCATCTCAAATAGTATTTGGTTTTAAGTAATCATTAAAAAAAATAACTAGAACAAATTGTATATCTTTATGGTCTATATTTCTTTTCTCATCAGTCGTGTACCTCCAGTACACTCCTTCTTCCAAAAGAAATCTATCCTCATAAATCTGACACAAAATTTAGTTCAACTTATTTTTCAACGCTTACTAAGACAAAGATAAATATTATTCTGTAATTTACTAAATTTGCAAAGTATTATGGAACGAACTATCAACAGACTGAAAATGAACGGCTGGCTGGCACTTAGCCCGTTGGCTGTTTTTCTTGTGACTTATCTGGTGTCGTCGCTGGTGGCTCACGACTTTTATAAGGTGCCGGTGGCGTCGGCGTTTCTGATCGCGTCGGTCTATGCGATGCTGATCACGAAAGGGGCTGTGGCTGAAAGGATAAGCATATTCTCAAGCGGTGCTGGCAACAAGAATGTTCTGCTGATGATCTGGATATTCGTGATGGCGGGGGCATTTGCCACGACGGCCAAGGCGATAGGGAGCGTGGAAGCGACTGTCAATCTGACACTTACTATCCTTCCGGGGAGATGGCTGCTGGCCGGACTGTTTCTGGCTTCCTGCTTCATTTCGATGTCAATCGGCACGAGTGTGGGAACGGTGGTGGCACTGGTTCCAATCGCCTCAGGACTGGCTGAACAATCCGGACTGTCTTTGGCGATGCTGACCGGACTGATTGTCGGCGGAGCGTTTTTCGGGGACAATCTGTCTTTCATCTCAGACACGACAATCGCATCGACTACATCACAAGGCTGCTCGATGTCCGACAAGTTCAAGGCGAACATCTGGATCTGCGGACCGGCGGCTCTGATAGTCACAGTCATCTACATCATCATCGGACTCAACCACGGAGCGACTCCAGAGATCGGAGAGATTGAATATGTCAAGCTCATTCCCTACCTGTCGGTCATCGTGCTGGCACTGTGCGGACTGAATGTCCTGCTTGTACTCGGAATCGGCCTGCTGCTCAGCGCGGCGATCGGATTCGTGAACGGAATGACCTGGCTCGGATTTCTCGGAAGTGTCGGGGACGGAATCGCCGGGATGGGCGAACTGATCATCGTGACAATGCTCTCGGGCGGAATGCTGGAACTGATCCGGCACAATGGCGGTATCGATTTCATCATCAAAGGTTTGACTAAAGGCATCAAAGGCAAGCGAGGAGCTGAGTTCAGCATAGCCGGGCTTGTCGGGCTGTCGAATTTCTGCACG
Source organism: uncultured Alistipes sp. (assembly GCA_900544195.1). Lineage (GTDB taxonomy): Bacteria > Bacteroidota > Bacteroidia > Bacteroidales > UBA932 > Cryptobacteroides. The sequence goes on from UQUJ01000007.1 coordinate 7,003, forward strand.
GCCAACAACACGATAGCGATTCTGACGACAGGTGACATCGCCCGGGACATCACCAAGAAATTCGGACTTGATCCGAGGAAATCAGCAAGCCTTCTGGACACGTTCTCCTGCGTCGTACAGGGCATAATCCCTTACGGAGCGCAGCTGCTGATGGCTTCCGGATTCGCCGGGATCTCCGCCGCGGCGATTATTCCTTGCCTCTACTACCCGTTCGTGCTGTGCGTAGTGGCTTGTTTCTCAATCATATTCAGACTTCCTAAACGTTACTCATAATGGACAGGACCGCAAAGGTAACATTCGTGACACTGGTCGGATCAGTTGTCAACATCATTCTGACAGTTTTCAAGATCTTCGCCGGTGTTCTTGGACGCTCAACCGCGATGATAGCGGACGGAATCCATTCACTGTCAGACCTTCTGAGCGACATCGTCGTGATAGTGTTCGTGAAGATTTCAGCCAAGGGCCGGGACAAGGACCACGACTACGGGCACGGGAAGTTCGAGACTTTCGCCACACTGATAATCAGCTTGATGCTGATCGTCGTGGCGGCCAATCTGATGTCCGGCGGCATAAACAAGATCCGCATGATTCTGGACGGAGGAGAAGTAAGTTCTCCCGGAATGATCGCTCTTTGGGCAGCCGTAGCGTCAATAGTCCTGAAAGAAATCCTTTACCGTTACACGATCATCCAAGGCAGGGCTCTTAACAGCCCGATGATGATAGCCAACGCCTGGCATCACCGTTCGGATGCTTTCTCGTCCGTTGGCTCACTGCTCGGAATCGCGGGAGCCATATTCCTTGGTGACAAATTCGTCATTCTTGACCCGATCACAGGTTGCGTCATCAGCATATTCATACTTGTGATGGCGGTGAAGATGTCTGTGCCGGCGATAAAGGAGCTTCTGGATGTGTCACTTCCGGACGATGTGGAGGAAAAGATCGAGGCCACGGCCAAATCCGTCAAAGGAGTGGTCGATCTTCACGAGCTGAAAACACGACGCGAAGGGCCGGGAATAATAATGGAAGGCCACCTTGTGCTGGACTCCGACATCTCCCTCAAAGAAGCCCACAATATCTCCAAGAAGGTCGAGGAGTCCCTCCGCAAGGAATTCGGCCCTGAGACCCAGATCTCCCTTCACCTTGAGCCGGAGGATGACGCAGAGTAAGAGGAATCCGGGAATATTCCTAAGCCCTCAGAGCGCGCATGGCGTTCAGGACAGCGAGGACGGTGACACCGACATCGGCGAAGACGGCCATCCACATCGTGGCGATGCCAAGGACGGCAAGGACGAGGACGAGAAGTTTTATGAATATGGCGAAGAAGGTGTTCTCCCTTGCCAGACGGAGGGTCTTGCGGGCGATCTTCACGCCAAGGGCTATCTTTGACGGCTTGTCATCCATCAAAACCACATCGGCGGCCTCTATCGCGGCATCGGATCCGAGTCCGCCCATCGCTATTCCGAGATCGGCTCTTGCGAGCACAGGAGCGTCGTTGATGCCGTCACCCACAAAGGCGAGCGTCTTTCCGGACGGCTTATTATCAAGAAGTTTCTCTAACTCAGAGACTTTGTCTGCCGGCAAGAGTTCGGCGTGGAACTCGTCAAGCCCGATGGCCGAGGCGACATATTCACCGACCTCACGCTTGTCTCCGGTGAGCATCACAGTCTTTGTGACGCCTTCGGCCTTGAGAGCCTTGATCGCATCGGCGGAATCAGCCTTGATTCTGTCAGAGACCACAATGTGTCCGACGTATGTTCCATCGACGCTGACGTGTACGATCGTGCCGTTCTTCTCACAAGGTTTCCACTTCGCTCCGACCGCGTCCATCATCTTGGTGTTGCCCACGCAGACGGTCTTTCCGTTCACCACAGCGCGTACTCCGTGACCGGCGATCTCCTCGACATTTTCGACCGAGCATCCATCGGCCTCGTCAGGATAAGCGTTCTTAAGTGAGATTGCTATCGGGTGTGACGAATATCTCTCCACGTGTGCCGCAAGATGCAGAAGTTCCTTCTCATCAATCGTTTCCGGATGCACGGCGGTCACATCGAACACGCCTTCGGTAAGTGTGCCGGTCTTGTCAAAGACAACCGTTCCGACTTTGGCCAAAGCCTCAAGATAGTTGGAACCTTTGATCAGGATTCCTTTGGATGACGCTCCGCCGATGCCACCGAAGAATGAGAGCGGAACGGAAATCACAAGGGCGCACGGACAGGAGACGATCAGGAATGTCAGAGCCCTGTAGAGCCAGGTGGCGAATGTTCCGCCGAAATCACCGGAGAGGGCCGGAGGAATGAAAGCCAGCACCAACGCCGCTATCACAACGACCGGGGTGTAGATCCTTGCGAACCTTGAGATGAAGCTCTCGCTCTTGGATTTGTTCTCGGAAGCGTTCTCGACAAGATCCAGGATCTTGGATGCGGTTGACTCACCGAAAGCCTTCGTGACTTTCGCGCGGATGACTCCGGTAAGGTTCACGCAACCAGAGATAATGTCATCGTCTCTAGATATGCTCCGTGGAACGCTTTCTCCGGTCAGGGCCACGGTGTTAAGGCTTGAGGTTCCTTCGAGGACTACTCCGTCCATCGGGACTTTCTCGCCCGGTTTTACTACGATTGTCTCTCCGACTTTGACTTCTTCTGGATTGACTGTCAAGACTTTCCCGTCACGTTCAACATTGGCCGTGTCCGGTCTTATGTCCATCAATGCCGAGATTGACTTGCGGCTCCGGCCTTCGGCTATGTCCTCGAAAAGTTCTCCGACCTGAAAGAACAGCATCACGAAGACCGCCTCCGGAAACTGTGTCTCAGCTCCTGGAAGGAATCCGATGCAGAGCGCGCCGATGGTGGCGATGCTCATCAAGAAGTCCTCATCGAAAAAGTCGCCTTTGAGGATATTCTCTCCGGCTTCAAGCAAGGTGTCGTAACCGGCGATGAGATAAGGGATTAAATAAACAAGGAGAAGCTGCCAGACGCTGAGGTCGCACTTCTTCTCGACCAAGACTGCCACGCCAAGCAGGGCGGCTGAAAGAATGATTCTCGCGAATCTGATTTTGTTTTCCTTTTCCATATTCTTTCTTTGACTTTGATTTCAACGGTGCAAAGGTCGGAAAACAACTCTGCAACTTGGTTGCAAATTTTGGTTTGGTCAAACCAAACTTGCAACATATACCCCCCTGCACCCCCTTTGGAGGATTTCGGCCTACGGCCGGTCGGCAGAAGCCGACTTGTCGCTTCGCTCCTGTCATTCTATCGAACGGAATACAATACTTCAAAAAATTAAGTAAATTTGCGATGCGTAATATAAAAACAGATAGGAGATATGCCGAACATAGACCTGACGGAATTGCTTGAGAGGCACGGGGTGAAAACCACGGCCAACAGGCTGATTGTGGCAAAGGCGCTCCTTACCGAGGGCCGTCCGCTGAGCCTTATGGAGCTGGAGGACAAGATCGGCACGATCGACAAGTCTGGAATATTCAGAAGCCTCACGCTGTTCAAGGAGCACCACCTCGTGCACGCGATCGAGGACGGCGGCGACGGCACCCGCTACGAGCTCTGCCTGAGCCACGACTCCTCGCGCGACGAGGACGCGCACGTGCATTTTTTCTGCGAGAAGTGCCACCGCACCTTCTGCCTTGAGGACATCCACATCCCCCCTGTGACGCTCCCGGAGGGATATTCAGAAACCACGGCGAACTACCTTATTAAAGGAATATGCCCGCAATGCTCGGAGGACGGCTATGGCGAACAGTAATCGGAATGGAATGGCGGGCGGCAATCTGAAAGGGCATCTGGCACTGCTGGCGGCCTACACGATCTTCGGCGTCAACATCGTACTGACAAAGGACATCTCCAATTCGGCGGTTGTCTCCCCTATCGCATTGTTCACGCTGAGAGCCATCGGAGCGTCCGCTTTGTTCTGGCTGATCTCCATGTTCACGCCTAAAGAGAAAGTCCCGGTCAAAGATCTGATACAGATTGCGTTGGCATCCATATTCGGTCTGTTCATCACCCAATACACGTTCCTCAAAGGCATCACGATGGCCACGACCATAGACGCGTCCATCATCGGAACACTCGGCCCGATCTTTACCATGTTCTTCGCTTTCATATTCGTGAAAGAGCCTATCACCGCGAAGAAGGCCGCCGGAGTCGGAATCAGTTTCATCGGAATCATATTCCTGATATTCAATTCCGTGCACAGTCACAATGGAGTCGAGGCCACGCAGCCTTTAGGGTTCATTCTGCTGTTCCTGAACAGCATCAGCTTCTCGCTGTACCTCGGAGCGTTCAGGCCGCTGATCCAACGATATTCAGTGATCACTTTTATGAAGTGGATGTTCCTGTTCTCGCTTCTGATGTCGCTGCCGCTGTCATTTGAGGATCTGCTCCACACCGACTACGCCGCCATCAAGTTGCCGCAAGCCCTTGAGATAGGCTATCTTATCTTCTTTGCCACCTTTGTCGCATATTTTCTGATTCCGGTCGGCCAGAAAAGCGTCCGCCCGACCATCGTGGCGATGTACACCTACCTTCAGCCGATTCTGGCCTGCCTGCTCAGCGTCATCGGCGGGATGGACACGATGACCTGGCAGAAAATAGTAGCCATCATTATGGTTTTCAGCGGAGTGGCAGTCGTCAACCGGAGCCGCGCCGCGTCACACAATCAAAGTCTCAAACATTTAAATCCATGAATATGAAAAAGATCATCCTTGCTTTGGCAGCCGCCACGCTGGCCACTTCCGCACTCGCCCAGGAAGTCATCAAGCTTCCGCAGCCTGACAAGAATGTGTCGATGACTCTCTATCAGGCTCTTCAGCAAAGAGCCTCTGTCCGTGAATATTCAGACGCACAGATCAGTAACGCGTCTCTGTCCCGGTTGCTATGGGCCGCATGCGGAGTGAACCGTGAGGACGGAAGGCTGACCGTACCATCAGCCATGAACACACAGGAGGAAAGTGTCTATGTATGCCGGGCTGACGGCGCATGGCTCTTCAACGCCCAGGAAAACATCTTGACGAAGGTTTCCGGAAAGGACATCCGCCCGGATCTTGCCGGCCGCCAGACATCCGTAGCGAACGCGCCGCTGTTCCTCGTGATCGTCTGCGACCTGAACAAGTACAAGTTCCGCGATGAAAGGACAGCGATGTTCGGTGCGATTGACGCCGGCTATGTGTCCCAGAACATCTGTCTGGCATGCGAGGCTCTCGGATTGGCGACAGTTCCGCGCGGAAGCATGAACCACGAAGCTGTAAAAGCAGCCCTCGGACTTAAGGATGGACAGGAACTTTTGCTGAACCACCCTGTCGGACACGAGAAAAAGTAACCTATCTTACTATTTCGTGAAAATGGTTTAAATATTTGTCCTGAAAATACATAAGTCCCGCCACTAACAAATGGTGGGACTATTTTGTATATTCAAAAATATATTATTTTACGATTTTTTACTACCTTAGCGGATTGTTAAGCAAAAAAACAATGGCTATTACAACCAAGGAAGTGATCAGCAGACAGGATCTGAGGCGTTTCGTCCGGTTCCCGAACGAGTTGTATGCGGACAACGAATACTACGTTCCTCAGATTGAGTCGATGGAAATGGACACCCTCACTCCGGGCAAAAACCGGGCCTTTGAGGTCTGCGAAGGGAAATATTGGCTGGCATACGATGAAAACGGCAAGATTGTCGGCAGAGTCGCCGGCATCATAAACTATAAGTACAACAAAAAGGTTGACAAGAAGATCTGCCGTTTCTGCTGGATAGACTTCATCGAATCACAGGAGGTGGTACACGCCCTGATGGAAAGGGTGAAGGAATATGGCAAGGAAAAAGGAATGGAGATCATTGAAGGCCCTGTCGGTTTCCTTGAGTTTGACATCTCCGGAGTTCTTGTCGAAGGTTTCGACCAACTTCCCACCGCCTACGGAAAGTACAACGCTCCCTACTACGAGCCGATGCTCCTGAAAGAAGGATTCTCGAAAGAGACTGATTTCGTGGAATATAAGATCACTGTTCCGGACAATCTTGACCGTTATTTCCACTTCGCCGAGATGATCGGGGAACGCTACAAGCTCAAGGAAGGCGACTACAAGAACAAGAACGAGCTGCTTCATAAATATGCCGACGGAATATTCCGTGTCATGAACGAGTGCTACTCCGTCCTTCACGGATTCTCCGAGCTCTCCCCTGCCCAGTGCGAGGACCTTAAGGATCAGTTCTTCCCGAATCTCAATCTGGACTACGTCTCTGTCATCGTTGACGAGACCGACAAGGTGGTCGGCTTCGGAATCACGCTTCCATCACTGTCAAAGGCTCTGCAGAAAGCCAAAGGGCATATGTTCCCGTTCGGGTTCATACACATTCTCAAGGCTTTGCACCACAATGACACGATTGATGCCCTGCTGATAGCCATTTCAAATGAATACAAGGACAAAGGTGTCAACGCCATGATCATCTCCAAAATCGGCCGTGGAATGCACAAGAACGGCATCAAGTACGTCGAAAGCACCCGTGAGCTTGAAGAGAACCACAATGTCCAGAACCTTTGGGGCAAATTCGAGCACCACCTCCACAAGAGGGCAAGAATCTACGTAAAGAATCTCTAAACATTATTGAATATGGCAGACAAGAAAGCGGAAAGAATACAGACCTCCATCCTGAACGGAGTCGAGAAAAAGGCCCTTGTCTGGCTGGCCGAGAGGCAGCCAAAATGGGTCGTGTCGGACACACTCACAGCCATCGGCACACTCGGTGCGATAATGATCGGAGCCGGGTACATCCTCTGCAGCGTGAACGTCAACTTCCTTTGGCTCAGCTGCTTCGGCTTCGTTGTCAACTGGTACGGCGACTCCCTTGACGGCACTCTTGCCAGAGTCCGCAAGACCCAGAGACCGATCTACGGCTACTATCTCGACCACACTGTCGATTGCATAAACGAAGCCTTTATGTTCGTAGGCCTCGGACTGTCATACCTTATGCGGCTGGATCTGGCGCTGATGATATTCGTGGTCTATCTTTGCCTTACGGTGAATGTCAGCGTGAACGCCCACCTCAAGAGCGAGTTCAGGCTCACCTACGCCAAACTTGGACCGACCGAGTTCAGAGTGATCGCCATCATTCTCACCTCATTGTTCATATTCATAGAGCCGCTCAGGGAGTTCAGCACAGTGGTCAGCATATTCGGCAAGGACATCGACCTCAGGGCGCTTGACGTGGCAGGTCTTGTGATCCTGGCCTTGCTTGTGATCATTTATCTGGTGACAATCATCAGTGACGCAAAGGGTTACGCCAAGATGGATCCGATGCCTAAGAGGGAAGACAAATAATGCCTCTTCTTCCAGTAGAACAGATTGAGCAGTTTGCGCCGGTTTTCAAGGGAAAAATCGGCAACACTGTCGCAGGTTTCCTAAGAAAAGTCCTGTCCATCAAGACACTGTCCGACATTTACGACACGATTGATGAACATCAAGGGGCGGATTTCGCAGGCGCACTCTTGGACAAGCTTGGGGTCAACTACCAGCTGGGAGGCTCGCAAAGGCTTGCGAAATTGCCCGACGGGCCGTTCATCACGGTCAGCAACCATCCCTACGGAGGGATGGACGGTGTCATTCTCATTGACCTTATCGGACACATCAGGCCTGGTTTCAAGGTGATGGTGACCGAATTCCTCGCCCTTGTCGAAGCGCTGCGCCCAAGTCTCATCGTCGTCAATCCGAAGAACAACTTGAACAAGGGAATAACAGCCAAGAACATCCAGGGAGTCCGTGAGGTTCTGGAAAGGCTACACAATGGTGAACCGGTGGGATTCTTCCCTTCAGGAGCGGTCTCGGATCTCAGCCTTAAAGAGATGAAAATCAGAGACAGAGAGTGGCAGGAGGCAGTCCTGAGGCTTATTCAGAAAGCCAAGGTTCCGATTGTCCCTATCCGGTTTTTCGACCACAATTCACTCTGGTTCTACAACCTGGGTCTGATAGACTGGAGGGTGCGCCTGATGCAGCTTCCGCACGAGCTTGTCAACAAGAGGTACAGAAGGATCAGAGTCGGCGTCGGAGAGACTCTGACCGTGGAGGAGCAGTCGAAATATTCAGACATCAAGGATTACGGAGCATTCCTCAGAAGCAAGGTCTATGACATGCCGCTTCCGGATGATTTCATCAAGTATAAGGAATTCATTGCCTCCACACGGTAACCATCCTCCACTTGGAATCGCACACAGGACATCACGCGTGCAGGCAATTTACCTAACTTGCTATAATGGTGTAGCCATCCTCCACTTTGAATCGCACGCAGGACATCCGTTGTCACAATCAATAATTGTTTTGCGCAATATTCTCGAATAAAATCCATTGTATAAATGAAGTTTTTTGTATCTTTGCAGTCCGATCGGGGTATTAGCTCAGCTGGTAGAGCGCAAGGTTCGCAATCTTGAGGTCAGGAGTTCGATCCTCCTATGCTCCACAAAAATCCGCCTCTCAGTCACCTGAGAGGCATTTTTATTCTGAGTCCCCATCCAAGCGGCCTGCCGCGGCGATGTGCGGCAGTGATCTAACGCTGGCCGGCGGCATATTCTGGCAACATGACCAGCACCAGAATCTTAAATCTTACAAAACACGTTCAGGGCGAAAGGGCATAGAACGCCGTCAATTAAAGAATATGCTGAAAAACTCTCGATCTTACCCTATACTTTTTCAACATATTCATAGTTCCACCGCCTTCAAAAGCCATTCGGGCTGAACGTCTTTTGTAAAACGCACCCGCCGAAGAGCCCCGCCGAACGATTCTAGCTTTTGGTATTAATTGCCATGTTTGGATAAGACTCTGCTATTTCTAATAGCTTAGGACATGAAACAGCCATCAGCAATTAATAAGACAATCAAAATAATCTTCTTTAAATGGCAGTTTATAACAGCCTCAGATTAATGCAAGTAGTGACATCGCATTATTGCGTAATAATTTTGCAATCTTGCTGCAATCCATACAAATATAATTCGTAAATTATCATGATGAGGAGGATGACTCAATCATAGAAGAGAGAGAAACAGAAGGCGGCTTTTTGGAAAAACCTCAAGCCGCTTAGACATATTATCGAAAAACAATTTATTTCCTCGGGCCGATAAACCGGTCACCGTTGAAATGAATCATATGATCCGGTGTGTCGGAAAGCCATACTTCAGTCTCCCATGCAATATCATCCACGTGTTTCTTGAATTCTTTCGCATTCGGGAAGGCTGTCACATATACGATTCCATAAGGGCAATCCTTAGTAAACTCTTCCAACTCAACAACACGCTTTGCGGAAACCGGTCCGTGAGAAGTTACCACCTCAATGAGGAATAGCCAGCCACGTTTCTCGTCACTGATAACGATATCAGGGAGCTTTGAATGTTCGGTGAGGGGAAGTTTCAACGCCTCCAGACCAGCTGTATTAACATACAGGTCTTTGTCTTCGGCATCACCGATGTAGAGCAGTTTCCCGCCAGGAGCAAATCTGGGCGCGAATTCTTCGACAACGGCAGACTGAACCTCATTGTGGGCTCCTGGAGAGAGATAATACTCATTCCCCTCGATAATCAGTGGAATGCGGTGCAAGTCACGCTCTGCTGCATATTTCTCACGTAACATTGTGGTCTCCTGGGCGAACTTCTCTACCTTATTTTTCCACTCTGCTTTGCCGTACCCCTGTACGACAGTCAATGCTTCAGGCGTAATGGCATAATGCGCCTTGGGGCTATTGACAGGCAGAGTCGGGTCGTCGGGATTATAATTGACGACAGAGGCCTGCACGAATTGATGCAATACCTGACGGCGAAACGTTTCGCGAGTGTTGGGGGCATATGGTGATTCCGCTTTGTAGTTGTCGTTCACGAAAGCCATTATCTCTTTCGTGATGCGCTGGCTGGCCCGCTTCGCCTTTGCCCAAGGAGTGTCCTCCTTGATGCTGCACAGCGCCAGCAGCACCAGGGCAGACATTTCATTCTGCTGTGCTGCGGGAAGCCTCAATGCTTTCAAAATCTCTTGTGCCTCAGTAATTTTGCTCATTTGTACTGAATCTTAAAGTAATCCAGGACCAGATCGTTGATGAAGTCGATGGAATAATTGTTTCTCAGAATAATCTTCCTTCCTATCTCCCGGATGGTCTCGATAGCGGGAAGCGGCATCATCCTCAGCTCAGTGGCGCTTACGTTGATGTTTCCGTTGAAGGTTCTGAACCAAGCATCAAACATCTCGCTGTCCAGCAGGGCGGTGATTCCCATAACTTCATCTCTGCGGAGGTGTCCTTTCGGTCTGTAAATATAGTTTAATTTGTTCTCAATTCCAACAAACTCATGCTGAGCCATATTGCCAAAGTATGGCGCTGCAACCAGACGGCTGTTGTCATCCTTGGAACTGAAACGCCTCAGCAGCACATAATTCTTGCTGGGGAGCAGTGCCGCTTTGGTCTCCGAGGCCACCTTGATGTACTGCCCCTTGCCTTTCTTCTGCACCGGATGGTCGCAGAGCATCTTCACCACATTGTGGAGCCAGTACAGCGGAACGGTGTCATCAGCCGGCTCATTCACGATGAAATCATACGCCCGGAATGCGACAACCGGTCCTGTCGATATCTTAATGCCATACTTCTCCATATTTCCGTCCCAGGAACGGAATAGACTCAATATCGCCTCATCACGTCTATCAACGGGCAGATAAACAACCTTCTCTTCGCTGCTCACATCCACAATCTCCGATGCAGCATACACCTTTTGGTAAGGGTGATCCAAGTCTGAGATGCCTTGGCTATAGGAAACAGTAATACGCCCACCATTTCCGGAGGGAATCATCCGCATAATGACCAATTCCTGTAGAACCTCATCCTTAGCGAACGTATCCTTGCGTGTATTGAACAGGTGGATGAGTTCAATACTGACATGCTGGAAGAGAAAATTCCGGAACGATTGGAAATACCTTCCAGAGGCAAAACTTCTCGGCGTGATGAATATCATCTGGCCATCTTCGGCGAGCAGTTTCGCGCAGATGGCCATGAACAGGGCGTAGATATTGGTTTGTCCATCGACGATACTGGCACAGGAGCGTGTGTGGATATCATCTTTGGCAAGCTTGAAATACGGAGGATTAGAAGTGACGTAGTCAAATCTCTCCTGGCCAAACATATCGCCAAAAATGGTGTCGGCTCCGTCGAGGCACTCGCATCTATCAAGAACGAAATCTGTCTCGTTAAGATGATAATCTATCTGAACTTTCCGGGTCTCACACCAGGCTTTCAGATAGTATAGAACGTCCAAGGTGAACGGAATGACCTTTTGGTCAGTCTCATAAAGTGTCAGATTTATCCTATCCGGAGACGACACTTCAACAAGGTGCTCAATTAAAGCGCAAGACAGAATAGCTAGTCCGCAACCAGGATCCAGAATTGAAACCTCTTTTTTTTCTGATGGATTAGCCTGTCTTCCCATGAATTCCGAAATAACCAGCGGTGTGAAAAACTGCCCCTTGTTTTTTTTATCTTTCTGGATGGAGGCTTCAGCATACCCTTTACCGACCCTCTCAGCATACTGGGCAGGTCGTTCTCCGTCTAACGGGGTGATATGAGCAGTCTCCATAGCCATGGCCATTTACTCTGACAGACTACAAATTTACTTATAATTTTCAGATCCTTTGCTGAGATTATCAGGAAAAGATTAATCTCTTTTTCTCAGTCTACTACAATCCACTACGCTCCAACGGGGTTTGCCCGTCCTTTGTAGCTATTGTGCATGTGATTGATTTTCTATAACTTACATACAGGAAACCAAGGCATGCATGTAATATGTCAATCCTTATCGACAATGGTCACAGCTACGACACGCCGTGGAAGCGCCGTACATCGGTTCATCGATTCGCCATCCGCCAAGCCCTATCTCGAGCGGATGGCTTTCTCAAAAGGCCATAAACTGCTCTAGTGCATTGCCTTGGCTACACGGACGAAACACCGGAGGCCAAACCAATACGCGGGGGCATGATCAGGTCACTACTCTTTGATGCAGCGGATTGAATAGGCGTCGGCGCGTCCGGCGGAAGCGGTGGCTGAGACGGATGTGCCGGCGGCCTCGTTCATGAATGCGAGCACACAGAACCCGAAACCGGCTGTCTTCTCATTATAGGATTTGGCAGGAGAGTTTCCCCAATAGGATCCCCAAAGTCCGCTCTTGGAGCCCATAAGCATGGCGTAGGAGCCGTCGTAGCGGGCTGCGGCAGGGAAAAACTGAGAGCCCTCCTTCATATTGAAAGACCATCCATAGTTGTAGTCTTTGGCATCGATCACTCCGTCACCGTTCACGTCCACCACATCAAAAGAAGATGGATCTTGAGTATATCCACCAGTGGTCGTGAATGTCCTGAACACATCTGCGGGCGGAACACGATAGCCTACAGGGCAAGGATCATAGAAAGACTTGGAGCCTTTGTTGACGTAATTGTTGTCCGAATTTCTCTCGTCCCCTTTAGGATTGCCCCACAACGCGTCATTGCTGTCGGAGGCCTTCAGCCAATCCCTGCTTGTGTTGCACTGGGCATAGTTCGAAAGACATTTAGTAGGATTGGCTATTGAATATTCAATGGTGTTGTTCTCAACCGAACTCCAAAGTGAATATGTGATCTTCACCTCCGCGCCATCAGGACCATACACGGGAACCGGTTGGGTCTTTTCATTCCCGGTAAGACTCGGAGCTGACGGGAACGGATCCTTGCGTCCCCATTGGTACAACAGACCGTAAGGCTTCACGTCAGGAGCAGAACCGAAAGTGGAGGTCATTGCGCCGAGGTTCATATTCATCACCTCGTAGCCGCTCTTGGCCGTAACAGTTTTCACATTCTCTTCCGGGAACCAGATGTGCCAACTCCAGATGACTCTCTTGTCAGCGGAATAGGCGGCGATCAATGCGTTACCGTTGACATCACCGGCTTTGAAAGAGATTGTCCCATCCTTTAGTTTCACATCCGTGATCATTCCCTTGCTGGTTTCCCAAACTAGAGCCGCGGAATCAGGTGACATCTTTTCAGGAGCATCAAGGCCTTCTGTAGCGGCTCCGTTCCCTTTGACGGTGGCATCAAAAGAACAAGCACCTGTCTGCAGGATAATATAGCAGTTGGATGTGCCATTCGCGCTGAGGTCTCTGACGACAATCTCCGGCGTCGGGTCAACCCCAGGCTCAGGATCGGGTGTCGGATCAGGATCAGTGTTGTTCTTGCCACAAGCCGTGGCGATCAGGAGCAAAGTGCCCCCTACAAATCTTCTCAGATTCTTTTTCATAACAGTTCGTTTTTTTATATACGGTGCTATTATACGCATTTTTTTCATAAAAAACTTCATGTTTACATCAAAAATAGCACGTGACCCATCATGCCAACAAGTGTCAAATTATTATTTCGGAATCTCATTTTGTGACCAAGCATTTTTGCTTTGTCTTAATAATTCCGTATTTTTGTAATCACAAATAATGTCAATAGCACAAGACTGTAATTTTAATCTCTGTACAATGAAAAAGATCTTTTTAGGGTTGGCGACAGCAGGTTTCGCGGCATTGATGACATCTTGCGGGACAAAGCCGAACACCCTGACATCCGATGAGAAGGCAGACGGCTGGGTACTCCTGTTCAATGGAGAGAACCTTGACGGTTGGCGCGACTACAATGGTGACTCTCTGACCAACGGCTGGACCGTCGTGGACGGCTGCATCCAGGCTTCCGGAGAGGGAGCCGACGAGTCAGGCTACATCGTGACCGACAAGAAGTACGAAAATTTCGAGTTATCATGGGACTGGAAGCTCACACACGGAGGAAACAGCGGAATGCTCTACCACGTGGTCGAGAATCCTAAATTCAAGGTTCCGTATGTCACCGGACCGGAGTACCAACTGATTGACAATGAGGGTTGGGAAGAAGTCAATGCCCCTACCAGACTGGAAGAGTGGCAGAAACTCGGCGTGGACTACGCGATGCATCTTCCTGACTACAGCAAGATGAAGGTCAACCCTCAGGGCGAATGGAACAACTCGAAGATCGTCTTCGACAACGGCCACGTGGAGCATTGGCTCAACGGCGAGAAGATCCTTGAGTTCGAGGCTTGGACGGACGACTGGTTCGAGAGGAAGGCAAGCGGCAAATGGGGCGACGCCACTGAATATGGTCTCGCTCACGAAGGCGTGATCTGTCTTCAGGACCACGGCGACCCGGCCTCTTTCAGAAACATCAAGATCAAGGAACTGCCACGCAAGGCCGGCAATGAGGTCGAGCTTTTCAACGGCAAGGATCTGCACGGATGGGAGTTGTTCGGAAGCATGCGCACCGGTGTGGACGAGGAAGGCAACCTCGTGACAGAGAACGGAGAAGACCTCCGCTACGGCTATCTCGGAACCCGTGAATATTACAAGGACTTCGACCTCACCGTGGAGTTCCGGCAGTGCTCCAACGGCAACTCCGGCCTCTTCTTCCACTCATTCGTGGAGGGCGGCTACCAGAACAACATCGTGAACGGCTGGCAGTGCGAGGTTGCTCCGAAGGGCTATGACACGGCTGGCATCTACGAGTCATACGGTCGTGGCTGGCTGGTCCAGATTCCTGACGAGAAGGAGGAGATCCTCAAGGAAGGAGAGTGGAACACGCTTCGCCTGAGGGTGGAGGGCGACAATGTGAAGACATGGCTGAACGGCGAGCCTATGGTTGACATCAATGACGAGCTGATCGGATCAAAGTCAGGCCGCATCATGCTCCAGATCCACGACGGCAACAACATCAAAGTCCTCTGGCGCAACTTCCGCCTCACGACTTTATAGTTATCCTTAACGCAAACTAAGTAACCTTCAAAAAATAACCTGCCTCATCTTAAGGAATCTTTTCGGTCTATATCTGTTTTCTCATCAGTCATGTGCCACCGGCACACTCCTTCTTCGAAAATAGATCTATCCTCGAAAATCTTCTCCTAATCTGAGACAGGTTATTTTTTTCACGTTACTAAGTAAGCGTTAAAAAACAAGTTGGTAATGTTTAACGCTTACTAAACGACACAAAAGGATACAAAAAAAGAAGTTGGCTGATTTTGCACGTTACCAAAACCAGCCAACTTCTTTTTAGCATCCCACCCGTCAATCGAACCTGAGCATGGAATCATCCAGCCACTTTGTGCCGACCAACGCCTGATAGTCGCCGGTGTCCTTGCCGGACCGGAAATTACGGAAATAACGGTTCTCCGAAAGGAGTTTTCCGTCAGCGGAAGTCAGGGAGAGTGTCACGATGCAAAGACCATCCGGCACATCAGCGATGTCAAGCACCGGAGTCGTCGTGTCCTCCGCAGGACTTACCTGGGCTGTTTTTGAATATACTTCCTCACCGTTCGGATTAACTAAGGTAACGCTGGCTGTAAGGTTATTAAGATCACCGCAGCTGGCGTTGACAACCTCAATCCGGCAAGTGGCCGGGTTCAACTGGATGTGCAACGGCTCACAGGCCTTCCTCACGGCGGCACACGCACCGGTCGGACGGAACCAATAGTCGTAAGTCTGCCATGCGAGGCTCGGCCACGCACTGTGGGACATCCAGATCAGCAATCCCTTGCGGTTCACATTGTTAGCCTCATACATGGCACGGTAGCCATCATAGTTGATCCATTGGGCATACTTCGCGAACCTCTCGGCGGACTCCAAGGCCTGGTCGCCGAAACGCCTGCGGGTCATCCCTATGAACGCCGTGTCTCCCTGCGCTCCCGTCCTGGTGAAATCATGCTGCCCCCAGACATCATCGATCGGCCACAAATGCCCGGATGTCAGCATCTGCGACAGGCTCTTATAGTCCATGATGGCCGGCATTCCCCTCTCGCTGTGGAACTTGGACGTAGGGTTCTCGAAATAGAAGGAAGGCTCGACCGCACGGTAAGGGCCGTGACCGCTGACACCGTCGTCCGCTGAGCTTGGAATGTACACGATGTCGGAATGGAGATCCTTCACGGTCATTACAAGGCCATCGTTCAAGGCGGCAGGAGGATAGCCCTCGTTGCGTCCGCAATAAAGTCCGATGCTCGGATGCCTGCGGATAAGGCTGACATAATCCCTCGCGTTGTCGATGAACATCCCGTTGTCGTCCGGATCCGGGCCGTCAGCCGGATTAGCTAGCCAGAAATCCTGCCAGACCACGATTCCGTACTTGTCACAAGCCTCGTAGAACTCCTCGTCGCCCGTCTGGCCGACCCAGTTACGGATCATATTCAGATTCATGTCTCTGTGCATGCGGACAGCGGTGTCATATTCATCGGCTCCGTAGCGGAGATTATATTCACTGAACCCCCAGTTCCCGCCTTTCGGGAAGAAGCGGCGGCCATTGATGAACATTTTGAGATCGCTCATCACGTCGCCGTAAGTGAATTCGCGGATTCCGGCAAGCCACTCGATGGAGGTCATCGCCTCGTCCGCCCCGTCTGGGATGAACGAGAAGGTAGCCTTGTGCAGATTCGGCTCGCCGTAGCCGTTCGGCCACCAAAGAGCGATCTCGCGATCCTTCAGTTGTGAATATTCCTCCGGCGTGAATGCAAGAGTCTCGACCGTCCCCGCCTTAGCGACGATATGCCGCTCAAACTCAATTCCTTCTATAGTTCCGCGGAGGGTTCCGGCAACGTCTTCCGAAGAGACTCCGGCCACATTGACGGACACCGTCATTGATGCCAGACCGTCCTTCAAGCGGCTCCGCACCAGAGGGTCGCCGAGGTACACCGGAGCGGATCGCTCGATCCTGACATCGTTCCAGATTCCCATGTCACGGCCTCTGACCGTAGGCATCCAATCCCAGCCGACGGTCGCATGGAATGTTGGGTTGTCGGCTCCCAACTGACCTCCGTTGAAGTCAGGACTCTCGGCGTTTTTCTCCTTCACCGCCGCGTAATGGGCCGGCTTGATGACGCGGACCGCTACCACGTTACCGTCCTCCCGGAGCAAATCCGTGATGTCAAAGCGTGCGCGCCTGAAAGCGCCGGCGATGTTTCCAAGCTTGTTGCCGTTGAGATAAACCTCTGCCTTCCAGTTGATTCCGTCGAAGGTAAGGAAGATGTGGTCTCCCGGGCGCTTCGACAGGGTAAGCGACTGGGTCGCAGGAGTCCACCTGTACCAGAAATCCGAGTTGAAGTAGGATTCGGAAATATGCAGGTTGTTGTCGGCGATCGCCGGATCCGGAACCGCACCGGCGGCGATGTAGCTGTAGAGAACCGTTCCCGGCACGACGGCAGGCAGCCAATCAGCGTCGTCATATTCATTGGAGGAGATCTCCTCACCGCTGGAAGCCACCGCCGAGGCTCTCTGAAGCTTCCACTCCGCATCGTCGGACCTGCCGTCTTTCACCTTCGGTCCGAACACCTCAAACTCGCTCAAAGCCAGACACTCACCATCATCAGCCGCCCCCGTCAGGCGGAGGCGGACATAGCGCGCGTTCCCTTTCGCCTTGAATGAATATGTCAGCGAATCCGTCGCCGGAAGATCCGCGACTCGTCTCCAGACCTTCGCGTCGTCCGAAACCTCGACCCAGCCGCCCTCGGCTCTATGGATCCAATGCAGCCGGATCTCGTCGAACTTTCTTTTTGAGCCAAGATCGACGCTGATCCACTGCGGGCCGCCGTCCGCGCTCATCCATGCGCTGGTAAAGACCTCAGAAGGAAGCACGTTGAATCCCCTTGCCTCCTTTGAGTCGTAAGGTCCCGTGTCGGAACTTCTGCCGAAGGACTTCTCCGAGGAGAAATCCACGGACTTGATGACCCAGAAAAGAGCGCCTTCCATCTCGAACTGAACATGGAAGCGACTGAAATCCACAGCATTGGCAAGAGGTATCTCAAGATCCAACTCCCTAGCCGGCCTTGTCAGAGTCTCAGCCTGCTTATTAGGGTCGGTGATCACCTCGGGATGGCGCGGCGATCCCGGCAGCCCGGATCCTCCGATGAATCCGACCTCACGGAAATCCGAACCGGAGCCTGAAGCGCGGCAAGAAATTGACCATTCAGAGCTAGGTTCCTGATAGACGACATATCCCCGGATCCTGACACAGGACGCTGTAAAACTCTGGCGTCCCCACTCATATTCAAGAAAGGTGCTGTACCCTTCCAATGTGTTTCTTGAATATGGCCCCGCATCCACCGTCCATTCCTTCTCGCGCCGAGGAAGTTCGCCCTCGGGCGTGGAGACCTTCAGCCAGGCCGGCTCCCCACTCTCGACGACCCCGTCGGTGACCAGTTGCGCCGTAAGGTTGTAGTCATAGGTTGACGATGCGTAAGCCGCCTTGTTCAATGCGATGTTCTCGTCAGGCCCATTGTCCGAGCACCCGGCCAGCACCAGTGCGAGAGCCACCGCAGCGGCGAAAGATGATTTCTTCACTAACATATCAATCAATTGTTTCTGCAAGATCACTAATCCTTATATATAATCGAACGAATATAGTAATAAATATTCATAAAGCAATAAGGAGGTTGCGCCGGGAGGCTACGGGCGGGATTCGGGGTTTTTCACGCTCGGAGAGTCACCGCCGGGAGGCCACGGGCGGGATTTGGGGTTTTTCACGCTCGGATAGTCACAGATGGGAGGCTGCGGGCGGGATACCAGATCGGAGGATGGGTAACAAGCATCATCCTACAATGCGTAGGGCACATCATACAAGGAAGAAGAGCATCTAAAAAGAGTAAAGTAAAACTAATGACTATTAGTTCATTACAGCGATTTGGCGGAGGATACAGGATTCGAACCTGTGGGGCCTTTCAGCCGACTTGTTTTCGAGACAAGCACCATAAACCACTCGGACAATCCTCCGTGTTTTGCGATGCAAAAATAACAATTTTCGGGGAAATTATCAATCCGCATCGCTCTTTATTTAGTCAGCGACATACAAACCGTCCCTCGTGAGGCAAAGCCATAATATGATCACCGGTCTGACTGATCCTTGCGGTTTCCGATCACCACAGAAGTGAGCGACAGGGCGATCAGCGACTGTGCCGGGATGTAGGTCAGCATCACCAGGAAGCCATGCAACGGAAGGCGTATGCCGGTGAACATGCCGGCGGCAAGGATCGCATCAGAGATGACAAACAGGACATAGCCTACGAGGGTCATGATGTAGATGCGGTTTTTGGTCTCGACGGCTGCCAAAATCACCACGTTGATGACTAATGCGAACACACCTGCGTACACCACGACGCAGCCTCCCAAGAATCCCTTGACATCGAATGCGTGGGCGGGGATGGTCGTGACAGCGATCAGGATGGCCAGAATCATGAACCTCATCAGTACCTCCTTTGTGCCTGTAACTTTTCGCGGCTCAGGAATCGTCAGGAAATAGAATATGTGACCGACGAGAAAGGCCAGAAGCCCAGCGAGGAAGAAGGTCTGCCCGTTGAACATCAGCAGGATGTCCCCCAACGCCCCGAACGCCATAGCCAGCATCAACGTGGTCACCCGCCTTCCGCGAACGCCTTCCCTTGTCAGTAGCAGCCAGCAGAAGAGCGCCAGCGACGGCACAATCAGCGGCTTGGAGCATAACACAAGAATATTCACACCCAAAAGCTTGCCGAGCAGATTCGCCACGGACGAAAGTATGAATATCGCCGCCGCCAACTTTTGCGACACATTCAAAGACTTCATTACCAACTAATTATTAAGTAATCCTTTAAAAAACTTGGTAATATTTGCTCGTCTTTTCGGTCTGTATTCCTTTTCTCATCAGTCGTGTACGTCCAGTACACTCCTTTTTCAAAAAGAAATCTATCCTCGAAAATTCTTCACAAATCTTTACCAACTTATTTTTTAACGCTTACTAAAGTCAAACAATCATATTCACAAACCATTGCCATGGTCATGTACCGCCGTCATTCCTCCAAGGACAACTTCCTTACTGACAAAGGAATAGGATGGATCGACTCCGGTTCGACATTCCGTCTTAACGTGGCGGCCAGCCTCTCAAGGGTCTTTCTCCTGTCCACCGGCGACAGCTCGCACTCCCACACCACAATCACATTCCATCCCAGCGCCTCAAGAGCGGCGGTCTCGGCAGCGTCCCGCTCCTTGTTCCTGCGGATCTTCTCCGCCCAGAACTCAACGTTGCTGTGCGGAAGCCTGAACTTCCCGCACCCCGGATGCCCGTGCCAGAAGCACCCGTTCACGAATATCACGGTGTGATACCTTCTAAGCACAAGATCCGGACACCCCGGAAGCCTCCTTGAATGCAGCGAGTACCTGAACCCCATCGAATGCAGCCCCCTGCGCACAACCATCTCCGGCCGTGTGTCCTTCCCCCTGATCCGCGACATGCAATAATGCCGCTGCTCCCGTGTCATCGTGTCCGGCATGGCTGACCATCGCTAAACTTCATCATTAAAGTAACGCCTGACTATAATGGGCAATACTCTGACTTTTTTCATTATGACAATATTATTCAAAAATATCAACAATTGCAAATGTTGCTCGAGAACAAAAAAAGCCCGTCCCGAAAGAGACGGGGCGGGCGTGTCTGGCTGCTGTCTGTCAGACGGCAGGTGGTGGTGCATTACTTTTTGGTTATACGGGCTGTCCAGCCGCCGCCGGGGGCCATGTGGATCGTTACCTTGCGGTCGGCGGAAAGCTGGGCGGACTCACGCTTGTAGTCGCGGGCGGCACGGTCGGCGTTGATGCCGTCACGGAAGATTTCCATTGTCCAGTCGCCTTCTCCGAGGAAACCGAGATCCAAGGTGAGGTCACGGGCTTTCCAATCGTTGAGAGAACCGACGTACCAGACATCGCCGCTGCGGCGGGCAAGGGTGATGAAACGTCCGAGGACTCCGTTCACGGCCACACTCTCGTCCCAGACTGTAGGGCAGTCGGCGATAAATTTGGTGCACTCCGGCTCAGCCATGTAGTTGGACGGAGAGTCGCACAGCATGTTCAGAGGAGAGTCGAAGACTACATATTCAGCAAGCTGATGGCAGCGAGTGCCCTGACTCATCGCCTCGGAGTTGACCGGATGGTAGTTCCTCCTTGTGGCGTTGCGCATGGCACCTTGCGTATAGTCCATCGGGCCGGCGGCCATTCTGATGAACGGTACGGTGACATCGTAGGTCACCTGATCCACGTCGGACTTGCTCCACTTCATCTGCTCAAGACCGAAGACTCCCTCATAGTTGATGACATTTGGATAGGTGCGGTTGAGTCCGACCGGCTTGAATGCCCCGTGGAAATCAACCAAGAGTCCGTACTTGGCGGCGGTGGCGGCGGCGCGCCTGAAGAAATCCACCATCATCTGGTCGTCCCTGTCCATGAAGTCCACCTTGAAGCCTTTGATTCCCATTTCAGAATAATGGCGGCAGACGTTCTCCATGTCGCGGTCGAAAGCGTAGTAGCCGGCCCAAAGGATGAGGCCCACGTTGTGAGCCTTGGCATATTCACAAAGCATCGGGAGGTCGATCTCAGGGACGATCTGCATCAGGTCGGCCTTCTTGTTGACTGCCCAGCCCTCATCGAGGATGACATATTCGATGCCGTTCTTCTGTGCGAAGTCGATGTAGTACTTGTAGGTGTCGTTGTTGATGCCGGCGCGGAAGTCCACCCCATAAAGGTTCCATGCGTTCCACCAGTCCCAGGCCACTTTGCCTGGCTTCACCCAGCTGAAATCCTTGGATGGATCCGCAGGAGTGCCGAGTTTCCAGACCATATCGTTCACAGCCAGATCGGCGTCGTTCTCCGACACCATGATGATCCTCCATGGGAAAGACTCTCCGGCAGAGCATTCGGCGATATATTCCTCACGCTCCTTGACAATGCCTTGGAGCATGTTGTGGCCGCCATATTCTACGGTCTTCGGATATGGTGCGAAACGTCCGGAGAGGGTCGTGGCATCGCCTTCGTTGTAAAGGTACATTCCAGGATAGTTCACAAGATCAGACTCCGTGATCAGCACTTTCATCCCGCCTTCAGCGGAAACCGCTATCGGAAGGAAAGCAAGGCGTTCCTTGTTCCACTGCGACAGCGCATGAATCGAATATGTGTTCTCAAAAGAGTTCCAGTATTGACTCTCAAGGGTTTCGGTGTGCTGTTTCACATAAGGGACGTACGCATCCCAATCCTTGGCGAAATTGAACTGCGCCTTCTCCGCCAAAACCTTCGACTCATCCTTCAAGGAACTTGTGAAACGGTAGGCCACACCTTCGTCATAGGCGCGGAACGTCAGCGTGAACTCTTTGAATATGATGGAGATCTCATTGTAATTGTCGCGGACCACAGCCTTCTTGTAGGCAATGGCAGGAAGAGTCTGGTCCACACTTGCCTTCCTCACTTTGCGGATCTTGTCATTCTCTCCGAAAACGATGCCGCCGGACAGGGTCATGGAAATCTCTGACGGTTCGATGAGGCTGACGGCGTCCCTCGCCACCGAGTAAGAAACTGTCTTTCCGATGGAGACCGTGGCTGTGAGGTGTCCGTCCGGGGATGTGACTTTATAGGTCGCATCCTTGGCCGCGGATGGAAGAAGAGTTGCGGTAATAACCACAAATGATACCAGAATAACTTTGAAATTCATATTCAATATAAATAATGTGTTGTTTTTTTCGGTGATAAAGATACAAACTATCTTTGAATATTCACGCGATGATTCAAAATCAGTTGAAAAATTGAAAAATATAACTATTTTTGCAAAAATGCGTGTTATGAGCAATCCACCAATGAACTCGAAATAATCACGGTCATTCCGTTTAACCTGATGATCAATAGCAATCAATAAATTAGCATTCAAGACCATGATGAGAAAATTACTCACTTTCCTCCAGGCTGTCGCCATCTCCACCCTTATAGCTGGCTGTGACGGGACCGGAACAGAAACAGAACCGGAGATCACATTTGAGGACGCGAACTTCAAAGCCTACCTGGTCGCCAACTTCGACACAGACAGAGACGGTGAGATCAGTCAGATGGAGGCATTGGGAATCAAAGACATCAATGTCAGCACCGAGGACATCGCATCCGTCTCTGGAATTGAATATATGACCAATCTTGAGACCCTCATATGCCGTGGCACATTCAACAATGGAGATGCCAGCGGGTTGCTCACGTCTATTGATGTCACTCACAATAAGAAATTAACGTCCTTGGATGTCGGGTGCAATGTCCTGACCAGAATTGACATCAGCAACAACACTGAACTCACGGAATTGTCTTTTGAGAATAACAATCTTATCACCATTGACGCGGGGAATAACGTCTCGCTGATCAGAATTAACGGTGACAGCAATAAACTGGAAACAATAATTCTGCCGCTAAGCAAATCACTGGCCGTTCTCAGTGTTAGATACAACAAACTTACATCTCTGGACGTGACACGGAACGAAGGGCTCGACTCCTTGGATTGCGAATGGAACACATTGTCAGAGCTCGATCTGTCCCGCAACACGTCTCTTGTTTATCTTAATTGTGGGGTAAACAAGCTGAACACATTGGATTTGTCCCACAACACTGAACTTGAGGAATTGGTTGCATATACCAACCAGATGACCATGCTGGATGTTTCCAAATGCAACAAGATTAAAGAATTGGATTGTGGATCAAACCACCTTGAAACGCTTGATATCGGACGATGCACAGAACTAAGGGTCCTCGATTGCGAATGGAACGGTCTTGATGAATTGACAATACCTCCGATCACCAGTTTGTACAAGTTATACTGTGGTGGCAACTATCTAAAGTCCTTAGACATCTACGCAAACACTGGTTTAAGGACATTTGACTGCTCCGGCAATCAAATCAAATCATTGGATGTCTCCAATAACACTGCATTGAATGACCTGAATTGCTCTGATAATAAAATTGAGACTCTGGACATTTCCAAGCTGACGAATCTCAAGAACCTGTATTGCGATGATAACCCGCTGTCCACACTATACATATTCAAAGGTCAGCTGGATGGTCTGAGAAAAAAGGAGATTCCTGACGGAGTCAAGATAATAGACGGTTCAACCACAGGCGGCAACGACGACACGACCACCGGCGGAAAGATCACTTTGGAATAACCAATTAAACATAGCTGAAAAATGAAGTTATTGAATATATTCACGAATATCCTGGTTCTGTCATCGATGGTGGTTTCTGTAGCCTGCAATGAGACAGAAGAGCGCGGCTCCGAGGCACGCACCATCAACGCGGTGATAGTGCAGCAGCCAGACACAAGAACATCATTGAACGGTCCGGATGCGAACGGAGTCTACAAGACGGTCTGGTCATCCGGAGATCAGATAATGGTCTTTTCCGGAGATTTAGCATGTCGCTACATCCTCAAATCCGGAGAGAACACCAACAAAGGCGTATTCGAGGGGTATGGAAACTCGGAAGATCTTGTGGCCGTCTATCCTTTGTCAATCGGGATCAGCAGGACTGGGGCGACTATCGAAGTCGGACTGCCTGAAGTTCAGGAATATGTCAGCGGAAACATCCCGCTCGGAGCCTATCCTATGCTCGGAATCTACGGCGACGAGACATTTTCGTTCAGAAACCTGTGCTCGGTTCTGAAGGTTCCTATGTTTGGAGACGCGACAGTCAAGTCAATCACTTTCACCCCGAACAGTGCCGGTGTCAAAGCCTCTGGCAAGGCTGTCATCAATGTCAATTCGACACAACTGGAGATGGACGACAACTCCAAGCCATCCGTAAAACTTGATTGTCCGGACGTGAAACTGTCCGCTCAGCCGACCGATTTCCATTTTGTGGTTCCGGCGCAGATATATCCCGGCGGCTTCACGCTCACAATCGCCACAGACAAAGGAGACGTTGTCAAGACTCTCAAATCTGACATAACCCTTGACCGTTCGGTACTCTACCCTATCGAGGCCTTCGAATGCAAGATTGACAGTAAGGAGAACATCATCTTCGAGGACGCTAACTTCAAGGCTTATCTGGTCGCCAACTTCGACACTGACGGTGACGGTGAAATCAGCAAGGAGGAAGCGCTTGCCATCACGAAAATAATAGTCGGCACCAAGGACATCGAATCACTGGCAGGTATCGAGCACATGGCCAATCTTACAGAACTAAGATGCGAAGGACCGTGGAGTTTTTTTGAACCAGAGGAAGACCCGGAGGGAAAACTGAAAACCCTGGATGTGTCAAAAAACGTGAACTTGACAATACTTTACTGCGGTTTCAACCAGCTTACATCCCTGGATGTGACAAACAACCCTAAAATCGAGCAATTACGCTGTGCAGGCAATAACCTGAACAGCCTTGATGTCAGCAAGAACACAGAATTAATAGAGTTCGAGGCCTATAACAACAGACTCTCCTCCATTGATGTCAGAAACAACCCAGAACTTGAATATATCGATCTGACCAATAACCAGATCAAATCAATTGATGTAAGCAAGAACCCAGAACTTGATTATATCGATCTGACCAATAACCAGATCAAATCAATTGATGTAAGCAAGAACCTTAAACTCGAAAGGATTACATGTTCCGACAACAAATTGACTTCAATTGATGTCACCAATAATCAGAAACTGACTAAATTGAATATTAGTGGCAACAGCATAGTCGAGATTGACCTCGGAAACAATCCTGAACTAAAACTTTTAATCTGTAATAAAAACAAGATTTCCGAACTTGAACTCAGTAATAACAAAAAACTGGAGATATTGAATGTAAATGATAACAATCTCACATCTCTTACGGTGAATTGCTGTCCGGAAATCGAAACATTGAAAGCAAATAACAACCTTATCAAAGAGATGGACATTTCCGAGCTGACAAGTCTGTTTGATTTCTATTGTTCAGGCAATCCACTTGAGACACTGTACGTCTTTGATGGGCAGATTGATGCACTCTTTGAAAAAGAGATTCCATCAACCACAAAAATTGTGGTGAAAGGCACCGAACCCGGTGAGGACGAGGTGTTCACAGTCACCCCGACTCTGTTCGACATTGACGGCTACGAGCAGGACATCACGATGACAGTGACGGCGAACATAAGCTATTCGATTGACTCGCAGCCAGAATGGATCAGCAAAAAGTCCGATAACTCAGGCGTGTACACATTCACGGTCAGCGCGAACACGACTTCTTCCGCAAGAAGCGGCGAAATCATATTCAAGAACGTCAACAACTCACTCCTGACGGTGACGGTCAAGCAAGGAATCCAAACCTACACATCCTCTGACTACAGTCAGGACGGACAGGTGACCAGGATTCATTCGGCGACTGTCGGCAAGGGAATCGACGTGGTGTTTGTCGGAGACGCGTTCGCGGACAAGGATCAGGATCTTTTCAACAAGTACGTCGAGCTTGGCAAGGAGGCTTTCTTCACCGAGGAGCCGTTCAGGAGCACGAATGACAGGTTCAACATCTACCGGATCGGTTCAGTCTCGAAGAACGGAATCATTGCACAAGAAGGTGGTGACACCAAGTTCTCGGCGCAGTTCGGACAGGGTACCAACATCAGCGGAGATGATAAGGCTGTGTTCAGTTTCGTTCAGGAAAAGATACCGTCAGTTGATCTTACAAAGACCATTATCTTCGTGATCATCAACAAGGCCAAATACGCCGGAACATGCTGGATGTACACCAACAACATGGCAATCTGCTACGTTCCTCTCTGCCGCGACGAGACCGACTACGCCCAGACACTCAGACACGAAGGCTGCGGCCACGGGTTCGGCAAACTGGCGGATGAATACTTCTATGACTCCATGGGCAGAATTCCTGATGACAAGGTCACTGAACTCAAACAATGGAAAGTACTCCCCTATGGATTCTACGAGAACGTGGATCTGACATCGGATCCGAATACAATCGCTTGGGCTCGATTCATCTCCGACTCAAGATATTCAGGTAAGGTTGGCGTCCATGAAGGTGGCTATACCTACCCTTACGGAGTCTATAGACCGACCGACAACAGCATCATGCGATACAACACGGGAGGTTTCAACGCCCCGTCCAGAGAGGCTATCTACAAGAAAATCATGAAGTTCTCCGAGGGTGACGCATGGACTTACGACTACGAGACATTCGTGGCGTTCGACGCTCCGGCAAGAAGCGCCGAGGCCGTTACCAGAGCCGCCGCTCAATGCGCCGCCGTTGACAAGGCCAATTTCATCCCTCTCGCCCCGCCGGTGATGGTCATGGTTGACAAATGATGTCAAAGTCAAGAATATCCACACTTCTGGCGCTTGCACTGGGACTAAGTTCAATCTCCAGCGCCCAGGACAAGAGTTCCTGGCACTGGAGCTTTGAGTCAAATGATGTCTGGTACACGGACAGGGATGACTACGGCTCCAACAACTATCTGAAACTGGACTGGTCCAGAAAACGCTTTCAGGCCGGTGTGCAGGCCGAGTGGCATCCGCAGCCGCTTCTCGGCTACGATGAGGGAATCAAAGGGTTCGCCCTGCCTGAAAAGTTCATCCGCTACAACGCCAAGGACTTCAACATCACCCTCGGCGACTGGTATGACCAGTTCGGCTCCGGACTGCTGTTCCGCTCGTGGGAGGACAGGGCGCTGGGGATGAACAACTCGGTCGGAGGAGTGAGGATGGAATATTCCAAAGACCGGCTTGGCATCAAACTCGTGTGGGGTCTTCCGAGACATCTGCGGGGATATTCAGACACGCGGATTCTTGGAGCGGACATCACGCTCCCGCATATAAGCATGTTCGGAGGCGACCTCGGACTGGAGTTTTCGTTCTTGGAACGGTTCGAGAAAGAACTTCCCTATTACCTTAATGATGATTGGATCAAGGTCAGCGTGCCAAAAAACAACGCATCATGGTCTCTCGGGGCGAACTACGCAATAGGGGGATTCTACATTAAAGGTGAATATTGCGGGAAGCAGAAGGACTGGCACGACTTTTCGGTCAGCGGGGTGGAAAATCTTCACCAAGGGGATGCCCTGTCGCTCGAAACAGGACTGGCTGTCGGCAGTATAAGTGCCGTGGCCACGTTCAGGCATCTTCAGAACATGACCAACAAGGTTTTCAGAACCAACGAGACATACATCTCCAACACTCTGAACTACATCCCGGCCCTTTCCCTTCAGCACACCTACATGCTCTGCTCCCTGGAACCGTACTACCCGAACTCCGACGGAGAGGACGCCTGGCAAGCCGACCTGCTCTACAAGGCAAGCAAAAAGGATCGGCTCCATTTCAACTACAGCGAAGCGCACAGTCTGAAAAAGTACCACGAACTAGGCAAGAGGGCACTGCTTTTCAGGGACATCAGCGTCAAGTACGAACGGAAATGGAACCGTCGCCTTAAATCTGTGCTGTTTCTGAATATTCAGGAGAGATCCCCATCGCACGGAGTGCACAGAATGACCGAGGTCCGGAACACTGCCGTCGCTGATGTGGCTTACCGATTCACGGACAGTTTCTCGATGCGAGTGGAACTTCAGTATCTCTACAGCGCGGAGTCCGAAAAGGACTGGTGCGCCGCTCTTGTCGAGGCGAATCTCACATCAGGCTGGTCAGTCTTCGCCAAGGACATGTACAATCACGGATCAAGCAAGGTTCACTACTACCAGGCCGGAGCGGGCTACAGCCGTGGACGTTACCGGGTCAGCGCATCATTCGGCCGGAACCGTAAGGGGATGGTCTGCTCTGGCGGAGTCTGCCGCTGGCAGCCAGGCTTCACCGGCGGAAGCCTTTCAATCTCAATTGTTTTCTGATGAAACGAATATATTCATTAATTCTCTGCGTCGCGGCTTTGGCTCTGCCGGCCGCTCTGGACTCCTGCCAAGGGATTCATTCCGACTGGGAGGAATATCAAAAAGAACCTGAAACGGAGCCAAAGCCCGAGCCCGAACCCGAGGCAGTAGAAAGCCGAGCCTTTGTCTTTTATTTCACGGGATCGTGGTGTACCTACTGTCCGGACATGTCCAAGAGTCTGGTCAAGGTCAACGAGAGGCTGTCCGGACGGCTCGTCACGGTCAGTGTCCACAAAGGCGACAACTTCAGTGTCGGCTTTGAGAATGACTTATGCAAACGGTACTCCATCAACAGTTTTCCGTCCGCGATCATCAACTTTGAGCCGACCGTGTTCGGCAACAACGAGGACATCCTCTACGAGGCCGCCAGCCGACATCTGGATTCGGTGAAGAAGCCGTGTGCCATCACAATCACACCTGACGCAGACTCTCCGGCAAAGGCTCTGGTGACCATAAAGATCGCCGAAAGCGGAAAGTACAGGATCTTCGCCGCCTTGATGCAGGACGGGATCAAAGGCTTCCAGGTCGGACAAGGCTCCGACTACACCTTCAACAAGGTGGTCAGAGCCATAGCGACATCCCCGAACGGTGACCCTTTGCCCGCCGATGACGGCGGCGAGACACTTTCAGAGGGAATGACTGTAAATCAGAACATCTCCGTGTCCTACGATGCCGCCGAGGGCTGCTACTGGACCGTGGCTGTTCTCAAAGAGAATGACAAAGGAATTTTTCTGGTCAACAATGCGGCCAAAAGCCAGCCTTGAAACCAGATGCGGCCGCAAGCATCATCGCTCACGGCCGCACCAAAATCACGATGTGCAGACATCAGTCAACCTTGATCTTCAACGAATATTTTCCTGCGGTCATCGTCTTCGGCTTGCCGTTTGAAGCCGTGACAGTGGCAGTTGTGCCTTCCGGAACCTCAATTGCGAGCGAGGCGACATGAGACTTGACAGACTTGCGGCTGATTGAGACGCGGATCATTCCGCAATGGGTCTCAAGAGCGGCGGATGCGGTCTTCAAAGTTCCCAGCTGAGGCTTGACCTCGAAAGTCTGGAAGCCAGGTGCCGTCGGCTCGATTCCGCAGAGCTTCTGACTCAGAATCGTAAGCGGACCACCGCTCCAGGCGTGGTTGATCGTGCCGCCGCCAAAGCCTTCGCTGCCGATTCCCCAACCCTCGAACAAGGTCGTGTAGTCGTACTTTAGCATCTTGGCGTAACGGGACTTCATCCTTTCTATGGCGAAGTCGGCGTGCCCCATCTTGAAGAGAGCCTCAAGGACATACTTTTCCATGTAAGGACTGGCGTGATATTCCTTTTTAAGCGTCTCAAACAGAGCCGGGTACTTGTCCGGTGAGGCAAGACCGGAGACAACGGCCATCGCCTGAGCGCGGTCGTCTGTCTGTTTCTTGTAGTTCGGGTCACGGTAAGCGGAACCGGTCCAATACTGTGTGTCAAACGCATCGGAGATTCTTTTCATCAAAACTTCGATAGTCTCCGCATCCCTCTGCTTGCCGAGAATGCGTGCGAATTCCTTTTGAGACCTGAGGGCAAGGTAATACCAGCAGTTTGTCAAGACTTCAGTGTCGATGTCATCGCCCCAGTCGCCCCAGTTCCAGTCGCCAGGACGGACGTTCAGAAGACCGTTGTCCTTGAAGGTCCAGAGACCGCTTCCGAGCAGATAGCGCTCCACCTTAGGATAGACCTCGGCCACGAAGGTGCTGTCGCCGCTGAACCAGTACTGGGTGTGGAAACCGTACCAGCCCACGGAAGCGAGCATCTGGAGCGGGAGTTCTATCACACGGTTGCCGGCCGGCACCGGAGAATAGACCACCCCGTTCGCCTCCTGCCAGTTCACAAGCTCAAGGATCCCCTTTCTGGCAAGCAGCTGGCCTGACGGAGACAACGCATAGAACGCCTCTCCCAGTTCGTTTACCTCATCTCCCCACCACTGGGCGCGCTCACGGTCAGGACAATCCATATAGGTGTCACGCATGGTGATGTAAAGCGTCCTCGCCGCGCGTTTCCAAAGTTCATTAAGGAACGGATCCTCGCACTCGAACGAGCCGGAGAACTCGGTGTCATAACCAGTCTCACGGTACTTAAGATCAATGACTTTCACTCCCGAGGGTACGATGTACCAAACCTCGTGGCCGTTCATCCAGCCGAGGTTCTCATATTCCTGAACACCTTTGCGGGCAATGTACTCAGCGCGGACATTGTTCTCGCTGCCGCCACGATAGTTGTCGGTCATTATCCTGACCATCTCGCCACCGTTCGCCTCGACCTTGAGGTATGGAGTTATCTGGGCGTTGTAAGGCAGCTTGCAATAGACGGTGTCATTGGATTGACGTACAGAGACATATTCCTTGAGTCCGTAATCCTTCCACATCGGGATCGGGCGCTCAACAAGCTCGCCCATCGCCGGCCAGGCCATTTCGTCCACATTGTCGGCCCAATGCATCTTGCGGCGGACGTCAAAGCCAGGCATATTCCAACCTTGCATCTCTTTGCGCGCGTCGAAGCGGATGTTGCTTTCCGGGAGACGGTAGTTCGGATGCGGGGCGTCCGTGCTGCTGTAGGCTGGGTTAGGAACGCAGAGCCAGGATTTGTCGGAAAGGATCTTCAGTTCAGGAGATATGGCCTCGAAGATCAGCGCCGCCTGACCGCTGCTGTTGTGGCTGAACCCCTGCTTTCCGAAGTGCCAGAGCAGGATGGCGATCGTGTTGTTGCCCTCCTTGAGGAAAGGTGCGATGTCAACCTTGTCGTAATAGGTTCCGTTCGGGAACGGTCCACGCTTGAGCCCACCCTCGAAGACAGCGAGTTCGCCATTGATCCACATCCAGTACTTTGAATCCACAGCGATCCTGGCGATAAGTTTGTCCGGACGTTTTGTCACATTGACTTCCTTTCGGTAGGAAATCCAGGTGTTTGTCGTGCTCTGGACCCAAGGATGAGTGATCCAATGGGCCTTCCAGTCGGAACGGGACTCCGCGCCGGCGAATGAGGCCGAAGTCAGGGTCAAGGCCGCGGCGAGGACGGTCTTTTTGATCAGATTTGAAAGTTTCATTGTCATATACATTGATTACTAACTCTCGTGTTAAATGGCCAGCAGCGGCCGGACCTTGGAAGTTCCGCACCAAGGTTGAAAGACAAATATAATCATTTTCGTCGATGAAAAACGGGTGTTCGTCGATTTGAGTTGAATAAAATCCACCGCGCGACTACTTTCGCCACCGGATTTTGATCATCAATGAATATGAAAAAGTACGTTATCATCATTATCACAGCCCTGACGGTCTTCTCCCTGACCGCCGGAGCTCAGACAAAGAAATGGACGTTGCAGGAATGCATCGACTATGCCGTGGAGAACAGCATCGCCCTGCGCCAGAGCAGGAACGCCCATCTGGCCGGACTTGAGGACACGTATCAGGCCAAGGCGGCCATGTTCCCGACTTTAAGCGCTTCCACGAGTCAAGGAATAACAAACAGGCCGTTCTCCGAAAGCGGCAACAGCACGGTAGTCGGCTCAGATGTCTATAGCACGTCCAAGGCCACAAGCTGGTCGGGAAACTACGGATTGAACGCAGGGATGACGCTTTACAGCGGCGGAAGCCTTCGCACGGCACTGAAGCAAAGCCGCCTTCAGAACTCCGTCGATTCGCTGTCCGTGGAAGAGAACACTAATGATGTCGTGATCTCCATCGTGAAGGCCTATATACAGTGCCTCTATGCTTCGGAGGCAGTGAAAGTAAGCGAAAGCACCGCCGAAGCCTCAAAGGCGCAGCTGGACAGAGCCGTAGAACTGAAAAACGCCGGGGAGCTCAGCAAGGTCGATGTCGCACAGCTGGAGAGCAAGGGCTACAACAGCATGGGCATGGATCAGGACAACCTCATCATCACGCCGTACACAACCGTGATGAAAAGGATCCTCGCCATCACCTACCTCCAGGAGATCGTCTGCTCCGCGCTGAGTGAGGAATATACCGACAAGGCCATCGAGGAGGTGTCGTCCGTCCTCCGGCGCAACCACAAGCTAAAGGAATCCGACGACGACGATTTCAACATCCGCTCGCAGCAGGAGCTTTCCTCGATGATGACCAGCACGAGCGACATGATGTCCACCCTGCTTGCGGCTGTCGCGGGAATATCCCTCCTCGTGGGCGGCATCGGGATCATGAACATCATGTACGTCTCCGTCACCGAGCGCACCAAGGAGATCGGTCTGAGGATGAGCATCGGAGCCAAAGGCCGTGACATCCTCGCCCAGTTCCTGATCGAAGCGACGCTGATCAGCATAACGGGCGGACTTTTGGGGGTAATTTTAGGTGTGGCGGCCTCGTACATAGTCAAGGCCGTCCTCTCCTACCCAATCCTCATCCAGCCTTGGAGCATCGTGGTCTCCTTCCTGGTCTGCACGGTCATCGGCATCTTCTTCGGCTGGTACCCTGCCCAGAAGGCCTCCAACCTCGACCCGATCGAGGCCATCCGGTACGAGTAGCGGCATTATGTGCAGGCGACAGCGAAAAAAAGGCAAAAGTCAAATTTTGCACGTTACCAAAATTTGACTTTTGATTTTTTCGCTGTCGTTTCTTTTTATACGCTCTTTAACCCGCTTAAAGCGCCGTAATACACAATAAACTGTAAATCAACCCATTAGTTCATCACCCTTAGTTAGAGTCAACTAAAGATAACGGCTTTATTCCTTGTCTATCAATCGCTTATAAATCACGGATCCAGCCGCATCACTTTCACTGGCCTCTCATCGCCCTGGTAGAGTTGGCTGCACCAGTTGATCTTGCCGGTGTCTTGGAAGCCGCATTTCTCCATGACTCGGCCGGATGCGGGATTATCGACAAAATAATCACACCAGAGAGCATGAAAGCCTTTCACATCGAAGCAGTAGTCTATCATCAGGCGAAGAGCTTCCGTACATATTCCTTTGTTCCAGTATGGTTTCCCTACCCAGTAGCCAATTTCAGCGTCATCCGTTCCGATGCCTATGTTGCTTTCCGCACTCGTATAATACCCCATGCAGCCGATCGCCTCTCCGGTCTCGTTAAGTTCGATTGCCCATGTATGATCATTTGAGAATATATTCCTGATCACATCAAGGCTTTCCTCCACGCTCCTGTGCACCGGCCATCCCGCACGTGGCCCGACCTCAGGATCGGAGGCATATTTGAACAACGCCTCCGCATCTCTTTCCCTCCAAGGCCGTAGTTTTATCCTGTCCGTCTTCATTTGAAAGTTATTTCTTAAGGGTTACTTAGTCCATGCGCAAAGGTACTCAAATATCATCGCAGATACAAAAAACGATCTTATGTGCCTTGGGCTTGCAAGTCATTGTAAGGCAATGTAAGAAGCTGTTATGATTTCTTTGAAATGCTCTTTGAGGTGAAAAATCTTCATCTTCTTCCCGCTTCTTCAGTCAGACAGCACCGCTATCCTCCTTGGAAGAAGCGGTCGAACCTGAAGTTTCTCACTCTCAAACTTATCGGCCATATTCTGAATATGTTATTTACTTGGAAGAAGCGGTCGAACCTGAAGTTTCTCACTCTCAAACCAGCGCCCGAACCGAGGGCGATCGAACTTGTCCGGATTGCCGAGGTGAGCAGCAGGTAAAGAGCTTGCTCTTAACCTTCAGACAAACAAATCAAAACAGCTTCTAAAATGGAGTCCATCATCAGGCGCAAGCCTCCCAAAAATCATCATGGCAGATAATATCCTGACAATCAACAGATAAAATATAACACCCTGTAAAGATTATCAGACCAGACAAGATATTCATCTTATTATTTCATAAACAGTTAGTCGCCACGATTAATTTCCTATCGGAGGAGCATTCGAATCCGATGGATTTGAGAGGTCATGTCATTATTCAAAAGTGGAAGCAAGGAACAGGATTTGCGAAAGTAACGCGGAATTGCGATATTTGGGAAAAGAAAGATTATGAGCCAGTTTGACACTTGCTTTTTTGAGAGGTACGCGCGAATCTCGCTGGAGACGCTGCTGGACAGAAGGTTCGCGGAACTGCTGAACAAGGATCGGCCGGATCTTCAGAGCCCGGACGGGGTTACATTGGGCATTGAGGTGACCAGGGCGATGCCTGAGACCAAGGAGGCGGCGCAGTCGATGCTCAAGGAGATGGCAGGAGTGGCGCCGGTTCCGGAAGACAAGGAAGACTATGACACGATCCTCTCATCGGGCTACGGCTATGGCCTTCAGGGTGGACGCTATGTCGGAGCCAAGGAATATGACTACTGGTCGATGGCGCTTCCGATGCGACGGATCATCGAGAGCAAGGTCCGCAAGGCCGCGGATGGTTTCTACGGGGCTTTCCAGACCCTTGACCTGTACATATTCAGCAAGGACAGCCTGAGCGAGATCGAGGTGCTGGACATCCTTCGCTACACGATGAGGCTTCAAGAGGAGCAGACAGCAAAATACACCTGCCTCTACCTCTCCGAGATCAGCGGCCTTGATGTCTGCAACCTGACCGGCGACATCTCGGACGCCTACCGGATCGCCCGGCATCCGATCTCACCTGACCTCAGGAAGGAATTCTTCCACAAAGCATTACAGCATTAATACCTTCACTTATGAATATGCAGAAAAACAGGGGGTGGCTTATACACGTGGCGATCTGGGCTGTGATTCTTGCGATGCCGTTCTTCTCGCCCCAACCGGGAAGGGCGCTTCACGGAGGACTGGACTATTCCAGGTTCCTGCCTGTAACGATTTCATTTGTCATAGTGTTCTACACCAACTACTTATTTCTGATAAAGCACTTCCTCTCCAACAAGAGGTTCGGGGCGTTCCTGTTCTGGAACATGCTTTTGATCACCAAGGTCAGCATCGGGGTCCATCTCTTTTTCAGGTACCTCATCTCGCCGGACATCGCCCCTCCACATCACTCCACACTCGACACAATCAGTTTCACTTTCCGCAACACGGTGATCTATATGGCGATAGTGGGCATCGCGGTGGCGGTAAAGATGACAACCGAATGGTACAACAACGAGGCGCAGCGCAAGGAAATAGAGAAGAACCAGGCGGAGGCCGAGCTGGCTAACCTCAAGAACCAGGTCAACCCGCATTTCCTTTTCAACACCCTGAACAACATCTACTCGCTGATCCAGATAGACCCCGCACAGGCACAGGAGGCCGTCCACGACCTCAGCGGAATGTTGCGCTACGTCCTCTACGAAAGCCAGAAAGACACCGTGCCTCTCGCCAAGGAATGCGAATTCCTCAATGAATATGTCAAACTGATGGGCGCACGGCTAACTTCTGGAGTAAAGCTGGAAGTATCACTGCCAAGTTCTCTGTCAAACAGGCAAATAGCTCCGCTACTCTTCATACCGCTCGTTGAGAACGCCTTCAAGCACGGCATAAGTGACACGGATGAATCCTTCATCAGGATCGAGCTCAAGGAAGACGGGGAATATGTCACCTGCCTCGTCGAGAACAGCTGCTTCCCGAAGGACGACACAGACCGTAGCGGATCAGGAATAGGAATAACGAATCTCAGGCGCAGACTCGACCTGCTCTACCCTGGAGCATATTCATTTGAATATGGCAGGGTGCAGAGCGTTTACCGCAGTCTGCTTCGAATCAAGACTGGAATATGAATGCGATCAGTTGCATAGTTGTCGATGACGAGCCATTGGCAGTGAGGCTGATGGAATCGTACGTGGCCAAGACCCCGTTTCTCTCACTCAAAGGTAGTTTCACGAGCGGAACGGCTGCATATTCATTTCTTCAGGACAATCCGGTGGATCTGCTGTTCTGCGACATCCAGATGCCGAACCTGAGCGGGATGGAGCTTTCACGGATGCTGCCGGAGAGGACCAGGATCATATTCACAACCGCTTTCAGTGAATATGCCGTCGAGGGATTTAAAGTGCGGGCTTTAGACTACCTTCTGAAACCTATTTCTTACGATGATTTTCTTTCAGCGACAGTCAAGGCCAAGGAATATTTTGAGGTCACTGAGCCTGTCGAAGTGACCGAACAACGAAAAATCAAAAGCATCTTCGTAAAAACCGAGTACAGACTCCAGCAGATCGATCTGGACAGAATCACCTACATCGAAGGCCTTAAGGACTATGTGAAAATACATTTGAACAACGGCACGGCTCCAATCCTGTCTCTTATGCGCCTGAAAGCCCTTGAGGATACTCTCCCGAAAGAGGATTTCGTCCGCGTCCACAAATCATTCATAGTCCGTCTGGCCGCGATTGAAGCCATCGAGCGCAACCACATCCTCATCGGCCCTTCACGCATTCCTATCGGAGACACCTATCAGACGGCTCTCTACCAAGCCCTTTCCGGCTCCTTCCTCCTTCTTGGCAGCAAAGGATGAGGGTCGTGGCACACAACTGATTGAATATGAATGCAAAAAGCAATGTCGTGGTGTTGCAGGCTGCACCACGAAATCATTCTTTTAATTGATAATCAGGGCATTATCCGCCAACGCCTCAATTACCTGCGGGAAGTGCTCCATTTCAAGGACATGCTCCTTGGCGGCGATGTCATCGGGAGTGTCGTCGGGGCTTATCGGAGTACGGAACTGAGCGATGATCTCGCCACCGTCAACCTTGCCGCTTACCCAGTGGACTGTCATGCCGGTCTCGGTCTCACCTGCCGCTTTCACGGCCTCATGGACGCGATGACCGTACATGCCCATGCCTCCGAATTTCGGCAGAAGGGCGGGATGAAGGTTGATCATCCTGTGGTCATATTCATGGATCAGGAAGTCCGGGATGACAAGGAGGAAACCCGCCAGAACGATGAAGTCGATTGAATATTCCTTCATCAGAGGCAGGACAACATCCTCCCTGTTCAAGTCCGCCTTTGAAAGCACACGCGTCGGAACGCCGAGTCTTTCGGCTTTCTCAAGGGCCGGGATTCCGGTCTTGTTCGCAACGACAAGGGCGACATTCACCTTATCTGAATCCTTGAAGTATCTTATTATGTTCTCGCAGTTTGAGCCACCGCCAGACACGAATATCGCTAAATTTATCATCTACAATTATTTATCCATAGTAGGCATCTGACGGATGTTGAGATCGCGCTGAGGGAACGGAATCTCTATTCCGGCCTCGTTCAACGCATTGTAGATCCGCTCGTTGGCGGCGGCGATGTAGCCAGTGCGCTGCTCAACCAGAATGTACTGCTTCACAACCAGATCAACGCTGCTGTCACCGAAGCCGTTCAGGACAACCTGGATTCCGTACTTCTCCTCGACCACCTGACGACCGAACTTGTCAGGCTTGCGCAACGGAGCCAAAGCCTTGAGAATAACCTTCCTCGCATGATCCACATCCGTTCCGTAAGCCACACCTACAGGCAGACCGAGGAACTCGTAGGAATTGTTGCGGGTCAGGTTTTTGAAGTTCTTGGCGAACAGGGAACTGTTAGGGAAAGCCATGATGCTTCCGTCAACAGCCTCGATCTGAGTGCTTTGGTACGTTATGTTGTCCACTTTTCCCCTAATTCCGTCACATTCGATGTAATCCCCGACGCGAAGACGGCCTGACATCAGCTGCACACCGTAGAAGAAGTTGTTCAGGATGTCCTTCATTGCGAAACCGAGACCAGCCGCAAGACCGGCTGTAATCACGGACAGAGACTTCGTCGGGATATTCAAAAGCGAGATTGTCACTATGAAATAAGTGCCCCAAGCCAGGATCCCAATCACATTGTTGGCCAGAGTCAGGTTCAGCTCATTCTCCCGGATCAGCGAAGCCCTGGTCTGCCGGAGAGTTTTCCGCAGCTTGTAAATTCTGTACAGAGCCCTTGCTACATAGCAGATGTACTTGAAGACATAGAACAGCCCGGCGGCCAGAACCATCTTGGAAACAGACAGATGCAGGTACTCGTAGTTGAAGAACGGGTAGAAGAACATGTCCATGCAGATTTCCGTGAGGTCAAACACCTCTGACGCCATGTAGAGACAGAATGGAATCGACAGCAGGTAAAGCACCGGAATCAGCACCATCTCCACGAGATCGTAAAGCCACGTGACAAGGATGAATGATCCCTTGTCCTTGCCGACATCGTTCTGATGCTTGAGCCTGTAGGCCCGCACAAGGATGTCAACCCTCTTGTGACGGTATTTTTTGAGCAGGTCATCACAAGCCACAATCAACTGGAGCACAGTCAACTGGAAGATCCACCAGATATAGACCTGCAGGCCGAGCAGACTGTAGCCCACGATGGAGATGACAAAAGTAATGGCCGTCACTACAAACGATGCGATGGCGTAGGAATTGTCGCTCTTCGGCACCTTCGGTCCGTTGCGGTGGATCGAAGCCCACTGCCAGAAGCCGAACGCGATCAAAAGCGGCGGGAAGATCAACGCGATCAAGCTGTTAGGTATGAATATGATCCTGAACGTGATGACCACCAGTCCCATCAGCATTATCGGGGTGTAGATCCGCATTCCGTAGTTGAGCTGCTTGCTGTCATGACGGATCAGAAGCGAGGTCAGCACGGCGATCAGCAGCAGCGCGAACTCGATCAAAAGCCCCGCAGCCATCGTGAAGAAATGCGATGTCAAGGAGATATTCTTCGCGACAGCGACGACAACCACAAACAGAATGGCGGCTCCAAGCATGAATATGGCAGCCTCCCTCTTGCGGAACCTCTCAGTCCGGAAGTATTTGACGCGCCGCATCAACATCTTGACAATCAACATGCTGAGCAGCGTGGCTATCGCAAGGTAGATCAGCACCATGAACGAGAATCCGATGACCATCGGTCCCCTCCACTCGCTCTTCACATCCGTGAAATAAGCCCTGCCGTATTTGTCATTGAAATCCTTCGCGGCCCTCGACGCATAAGACCTGACATGAGTCAATATTTTCCAGAAATTATCCTGTCCCTCAATGAATATCTTCTTCTGGACCATCTTGTAGCGTTCCTGAGCATAGTCGTAGGCCTCTTTTAGCCTCTTGTCGGTGGTCTCGTAATATTCATTATCCTCAATCATGTGGTCGCGGATGTCCGTGAACATCTTCAGCAGCCTTGTGGAATAGAAAAGGCAACTGTCCCTCGCGATCTGTGACAGGCTGTCAAGATGGAAGGAGGCATGCTCGTGCTCTTCCTCAAGCCCTGAAAAATGATAGTGGCCGGCATGCTCCGGGTCGTCCGAATGGGCATCCGTGTAGGAGTCGTTCGGAAGAAGATGAGTCTGGAGCGTTGAGGTCAAGGAGTCAAGCAATGCCGGTCCCCCAAGGCTGTCCGGCAACTCAACCAGTTCAGGAGGAAGCACTTTCAGAGCCATGACCAGTCTGTCGTACCGATCAATTTCCACATTAAGATAAGAGATGATGTTGTCATACGGCATCCGACTCTGAGTGAAGTTATGGTACTGGTCGGTGACCTGCTGCAGGGCGTAAGTGAGATCGAACGTGAAGTCCTGCTTCTGCGAGTACAGCATCAACGACAGCTCGTTGCAGCTTTGTATGAGATGCACCAGCTCCTCGTGCTGCTGATCATCCTGAGACTCGAAGGACATCTGGTTCTTCTCCATCTCGATGTAAGCCTTTCGCAACTCATAACGCAGCACCTGAAGCGTCTGCGCCAGATCCTTCTCGTTGAACACCGCAAGCGAGGAAACCGAAGCTATCAGGAACAGGACCGCAGTCAAAGCTATTCTTTTGAATATTCTCATTTTCGTTTCTTGTTGTATGAATACAAAAATAGCAAATATATCCTTAATCAGCATGAAATTTGCACCTCCCTCGCCGACCAAATTGATAATTGTATGAGAACTTTTCATAGTCACCGGCGGATAGTTCTAGCCTTTGCCCTGTTTGCCTGCCTTTCCGCTCTCTCCCAAGCACAGGAGAGGAAAATCGACACCCTACAAAGAATCGAGTCCAAAGACACGCTCCTGTTCCAGCCATTGTTCAGCGAAAACGCCGCTGGGCTGAAAGTTGTCAGGATGACCGATAGCCCATACGTCCGGAACTCGAAGATGGAGATGGACCGGGACGGGAACGTCTGGAAGGTTTTCACGGCCGACGGACTGGATGTGCTGATGAACGTCCGCTATTTGAAGCACTACGGACAATACTACCGCCTGGACCTTTATATTCAGAACAACACAGACAGGCCTGTCAAGTACGACTTCAAGAACACCTCTGTCGCATCCAGAATGGGACCTGTCAAAGTTTTCCGGCAAAGGGGTTATCTGAACAGAATCGGTGCCCAAAAGACCGCCAAGACCATAGGAATAGGAATCGGCACGCTGTTCGTGACATTTGTGATGGCCGCGATCGTGCGTGGGGATCCAGATGACAGGGATTCCCTGGCCGAGGACCTGCTGAGGGATCTTGGAGGCACGGCCATCGAGGAGGCGGGGTTCATAGCCACCATGGCCATGGCTGACAGTGAGTCGGAGGACATGGCACGGATCGAACGGAGCTGCATCGGCTACCTCGGAGACTACACGATACGGCCGGGGCACGCCATTGAGGGGCATGCCTACGCCAAATACAAAAAGGGAGCGGATTCCATTGAAATCACGCTCCCGATAGGCGACAAGAAATATGTCTTCAACTGGGACACCACCTCATTGGTGAATATCACAGAGGATCTTTAGTTCTGGGTGTCCCAAATCTTGGTCTCGTTACAGGTGACCATGAGTGACTGCCCGCCGCAACTCATCCTGAAATCACCGGCCTCCAGACGCCACTTACCGTCAGCACCGACAAAAGCCAGCTCATTGGCAGGGACAGTGAACGAAACAACCGTGCTCTCCCCCGGCGCAAGCTCAACCTTGGTGAACTCACGCAGACGCTTCACATCAGGGATCAAGCTCGCGACAATGTCACTTGAATATAGCAGGACAGCCTCCTTGCCGTTGTGCGAGCCGGTGTTCCTGACTGTCACCTCGAACCTGAGGTCGTCACCTGCCTTAAATCCGGATCCGCTCACGCACTTGAAGTCTGAATATTCAAAAGTGGTGTAGCTGAGCCCGTAGCCGAAAGGCCACTGGACATCCATGATGG
This sequence comes from uncultured Alistipes sp., assembly GCA_900544195.1. GTDB lineage: Bacteria > Bacteroidota > Bacteroidia > Bacteroidales > UBA932 > Cryptobacteroides. The sequence goes on from UQUJ01000007.1 coordinate 48,734, forward strand.
CGTCGTAGTTATATTCACCTACCATAGTCTCACGGCTCTCGCTGACCTTGTAGTCATAAGTGTGAAGCGAATTTACGTACTTAGGATAGGTGAACGGCAGTTTTCCGCTGAAATTCTCCTCACCGGACATCAACGCCGCAAGGGCGTCACCACCATAATTGCCAGGGAGCATCACATCGATTACAGCCTTTGCCAAAGGCTCAATCTCACGAAGAACCCGAGGACGGCCTTCGTTCAGCACAAGGACAATCGGTTTCCCTGTCTTGGACAAAGCCTTCAGCAACTCTTTCTGGTTAGCGGAAAGATTAAGGTCGTCGATATTGCCCGGAGTCTCGCAATAGCTGTTCTCTCCCACGCAAGCCACTATCACATCAACCTTTGACGCCGCGGCCACAGCCTTGGCGATTTGCGGCGCATTCTCTTTCTGCCATGCCCCCGTTGACCAATGGTCAGTCTCGTCGTAGGTCACTCCAGGTTCATAGGCCACATTGCGCTCGCCGAATTTCTGAGCCAACGCCTCGTAAACAGTGTTGAAGTCGCCGGCAAAACGATCGGCATCACCCTGCCATGTATAAGACCAGCCTCCATTCAAAGCCCTCATGGAATTGGCGTTTGGACCTGTCACAAGGATCTTCCTGCCATATTCAAGAGGAAGGATATTGCCTTCATTCTTGAGGAGTACCTCGGACTCCACCGCCGCGGCGTAGGACGCGTCCTGAAACTCCTTGCATCCGAACTTGTCATAACCGCTGACATCCCAGGTCGGATTGTCGAACAGGCCGAGACGGAATTTAAGACGGAGAACCCTGCGGACAGCATCATCTATCCTGGACATCGGAATCAGACCTGACTCGACAACCTCCTTCAGCTCAAGGCAGCAATCCGGATCGTTCGGTTCCATGATCATGTCGATTCCGGCGTTGACGCCCATCGCGAGAGCCTCCTTACGATCCTTGGCGACGTGGTCCCTTTCGTACAGATTGTTGATGTCGGCCCAGTCTGTGACGATGAGGCCATCCCAATCCAGACCATCCTTGACCCAACCTGTAAGAAGCTCCTTGTTGGCGTGCGTAGGGATACCGTTGATAGAGGCGGAGTTGACCATCAAGGTAAGCGCTCCGGCCTCAAGACAGTCCTTGAACGGGCGGAAGAACTTTTCCCTAAGATCATTCTCAGCCACGATCGCAGGAGTCCTGTCCTTGCCGGAAACCGGCACGCCATAGGCCATAAAATGCTTCACACTGACGGCAACGTGCTTGTCATCGATATGGTTCGGATTCTCTCCCTGAAGGGCTTTTGTCTCGGCCACAGCCATCTCAGCGTTCAGATAAGGGTCTTCACCATAACTTTCCCATTGTCTTGGCCAGACGGGATTCCGGCCGAGATCCATAACCGGAGAGAACACCCAAGGAACCATAGCGGCCCTTGTCTCGTAGGCCATAGCCTCACCCATCGCGCGGGCATATTCACGATTGAATGTCGCCGCGAGGTTTATCTCCTGAGGGTAAAAGGTCCCGTCGGTCAGGTAGCTCGCGCCATGGATCATATCAAGACCATATATGCAAGGGATTCCGATCTCCTCCATAGACTTTTTCTGGATCTCGCTCACAAGCTGGGCCGTCAGTTCACGTGACTGCGCGACATCACCGAATGTGTTCAGGATGGAGCCGACCTTCATCTCGCCGATGACCTTCTGGAGTTTCTCCGGATCGATGGTCACTCCTCCCGGTGCCGTCACCGTAGAAGATGTCAACTGTACCATCTGCCCCACCTTTTCGGTGAGGCCCATTCCTTTCAGCACCTTCTCCACTTTCGCCTCGATCTCAGCGTCACGGCCGATGGCTGGAGAAACGGAAGATGCATCTCGTTGTCCGCAGCCCTGAACAAACAACAGCGCGGCGGCAAGAGGCAATAGATAAATAATCTTCTTCATTGTATTAAATTATGACTTTAGCAAGCGTAATAATTGTCTCTGATTCAGCACACTTACATAAAAATCCGTGATTTTTACGCCAGTCACCTAAGAAAGAAACAGTTTTTTAGAGGAAATATTACTGAGTGACTGTTACTTTCAGAGTGTCGATCATTTGCCTGTAGTACCTGAAAGTCGAGTCAAGAGCGGCCATGTTCTCCGGTTTGATCGGCTCGGAAGGAGGTGAGTCCATCTTCAAAGGATTGATTGCCGTACCGTTTTTCCAGACACGGAAATCCAGATGAGGCCCGGTTGAGAGTCCTGTGGAGCCTACATAGCCTATCACGTCCCCTTGACGCACCCTCGCTCCGGCCTTGATTCCGGCACCGTAACGGGACAAGTGCATATAGCTGGTGGTATAAACAGAGTTATGTCTGATTTTCACGGTGTTTCCACCTCCGTTTGTCCATCCGGCACTCACAACCGTACCGTCACCGATTGTCATCACCGGAGTCCCGACCGGAGCTGCGTAATCGACTGCTGTATGCGCCCTCACACGCCCAGTTACCGGATGCTTTCTATGGTATGAGAAACCGGAACTGATCCTGGTGAACTTCAACGGAGCCTTGAGGAAGGCCTTACGCAAGCTCTCCCCTTTCTCATTCCAATAGAGGTTACCATGATCTCCTTGATCAAACATAATAGCAGGAATCATCTTTTCCTCACGGATATACTCCGCGTAATATATTGTGTCAACGGCTATTATCTCGTCATCACACTTTCTTTGCTCGTAAAGCACCCTGAAACGGTCTCCGGGCTGAAGTCCGAAGAAGTCAACCGACCAGGCATAGATCTCAGAAAGCGGCACAATCAACTGAGGAGAGCTGCCAGCCGCCAACATATCGTTCCAAAGGGACGATTTGATCGTCACATCGGTGTACTCTCTTGTGCTCTCGACAGGTTTGGACCATTCCCAGACCTCAAAAGGATCGGTCGTGCGGAAAACCACACGGTCAATCTTGTTGCGCTCATAGACGACATATTTCAGCATCGGCCCGACAGCGCTTCCTGTTCCGCTTGTGTCAAACTGGTAATATGCCTGGACCTTGTTGCCGGCTCGCATCTTACGGACATCGAAAATTGTGTCGCAGGCAGCGGCCATCTTCATCGCATCGTTCATCGAAAGCCCTAGACGGCACATCAGTCCAGTGAATGTCTCACCATTGCGGACAGCATCCTCGGAAAGATCCAAGGAATCCGGCCAGAAGCCCAACGGAGGAAGTGTATCCTTCACTTCCTCAATCACTTCTGATTCAACGTCCTCAGTCTTTCTCTTGCATCCCGGAGAAAGAACAGCGAGAGAAAGGACTAAAAAAACAAAAAGAATAGAAAAATATTTTTTTAGCATAATCGCAAATTTAAGAAAAACCACCGTAAAGACCCTCGCTATATTAAAAAAATTGGCCAATTTTGCATTCCAAAAAAAATTGGCCGTCTTATGCAAGAATTTGATTTTCGTGAATTTTGTAAAGTCGGTTATAGTTAAACCGTATAAGACAAGTTATATTTTAAGGAATATACATATTTGAACCAAACTATTTTGAATATGAAATCTTATGACCGGCTGCTTGCAGCCATCGTTCTGTCGTCATTGATGCTGACGTCCGTTTTCACTTACGAGATGTCGGCGCAAAACCAGCGTATAAAGGTCACGGTGAGCGGCCACATCACGGACAAGGCCTCCGGCGAGACCCTTATCGGGGCCGGGGTGCTCACTGAAGGCGCGGGAGCCGCAACGAACAACTACGGATTTTACACGCTGACGATTCCGCAAGGTAAACATCTGACACTGAGATATTCATACGTAGGTTATGACGACGCCACCGTCACGCTCGACCTGCTCCGAGACACCACAATCAACGTTGCCTTGAAAGCGAACACCGAAATCAAGGAAGCTGTTGTCTCGGCACAAAGGGAATCCGGTATCATGGCCACGAAGATGAGCGCGATCGAGATTCCTATGAATATGATCAAGAACACCCCGGTGCTCTTCGGCGAGGCCGATGTACTGAAGACGATCCAGCTGATGCCTGGCGTGCAGAGCGGTGCGGAAGGCTTTTCGGGAATATACGTGCGTGGAGGCGGGCCGGATGAGAATCTGTTGCTCCTTGACGGAATCTCGCTCTACAACGCCGAGCATATGCTGGGTCTGTTCTCGATCTTCCAGCCGGAGGCCGTGAAGAAAGTGACGCTTTACAAAGGCTCGTTCCCGGCACGTTACGGAGGAAGGACTTCCAGCATCATAGATGTAAGGACAAATGACGGAAACCTTCAAGAGACGCACGGTACGATCGGAGTAGGAGTCCTCAGTGACAAGTTCCATCTCGAAGGACCGATCTTCAAAGGAAAGACGGCATATTCGATCAGCGCCAGAGGAATGCACACCTTTCTTTTCGACGGCATCCTCAGGGCGGCGAAAGTCCCGGCCAACTACTACTTCTTTGACATGAACGGCAAGCTGACCCACCGGTTCAGCGACAGGGACAGGCTGTTCCTGAACGCCTATTATGGCCGTGACATCTTCCACTTCATGGACGAGGATGAATATGAGATCACCGGCGGAAGCAATGAATACCGCAAGTACGACGACAAGACCCACATACGCTGGGGCAATCTGCTCACATCAGCGAGGTGGAACCACGTCTTCAACGGCAGGCTGTTCTCCAACGCCACCGTGGCCTTCACCGACTACAGAATGAGGATGGGCTACACGACCAGCGAGAAAAGCCAGGACACTGAATACTTCTACAAGTACAAGTTCGACTACGGCTCCGGCATCAGGGACCTCACCGCCAAGATCGACTTCGACTACACCCCTGCTCCGAGGCACATCATCAAGTTCGGTGGTGAATATGTCAACCATGCCTACATTCCGGAGACCTACACGACCGTTGAGAAGGAAAACGACAAAGGGCAGATGGTCACAGACACGACATATACAAACAAAAAGGAGAAAAACCGCCTCGGACACGAGATGTCCTTCTACATCGAGGATGACTTCACGGTCGGCGGATGGCTGACCCTCAATCCCGGCGTACATCTGGCGATGTTCCTGACAAGCGGCAGGACCTACTGGTCACCTGAGCCGAGAATGTCCGCCAAGGTGGATTTCGGCAAAGGTGTCAGCGTCAAGGCGGCATATTCAAGGATGGCGCAGTACGTCCACCTTCTCTCCTCGGCTCAGATCACCCTGCCGATTGACCTTTGGGTGCCTATCACCAAGAACATCAGGCCGGTGACGGCGGATCAATATTCATTGGGGTTGTACTACAACGGCCTGCCGGGTTGGGAGTTTTCCGTCGAGGGCTACTGGAAGGACATGCACAATGTGCTTGAGTACAAGGACGGAATCTCCTTCATGGCAAGCTCGCAGTCCTGGGAGGACAATGTCGTGATGGGTGACGGACGGGCGTACGGCGTAGAGGTCTTCATCCAGAAAACGATTGGAAAGACAACGGGGTGGCTGGGCTACACTCTGGCCAAAAGTGACAGAGTCTTCTCCAACGGACTGATCAACAACGGAGAACGCTATCCTTACCGCTATGACAGAAGGCATAACATCTCTCTTGTCGTGAACCAGCGACTCGGAAAGAAGTGGGATCTCAGCGCGGTGTGGACTTTCGCGACCGGAGGCACCACGACAATCCCGGAAAGGGAGAGCATCGTGATGCTTCCTGACGGAACATTCACGCAGATCGACTATGCTCCGCACAGAAACAACTACAGGTTGCCGCCAAGCCACAGGCTAAACATCGGTGTCAATTACCACAAGCGGCTAAGACGTGGTGAAAGCATCTGGAACTTCGGAGTCTATAACGCCTACAACAGGTTGAATCCGAATTTTGTCTATTACAAGGCAGACACGAAAGGTAATTCCGAATCAAGCCTCTACACAAGGAAGGCGAAACTCAAGTCTGTCACAATCCTGCCTATAATCCCGTCATTCAGCTACACTTATAATTTCTAAAGAGATGAGAGGACTTATTATATGCACAGCAGCGGCCTCCGTCCTGCTCGGAGCCTGCACGAAGGACATTGATTACAACCTGAAAGACATCAAGCCACAGCTGATAGTAAACTCGCAGATGACGGTTGGCGACACCTTGCATCTTGTCTATCTGGCGGTAAGCAAGAGTGACCGCGTCGAGAGAATCAAATCAGGTTCGGTCAAGTGCTATGTCAACGGCGTTCTTGTGGCTGACGGAAAACTTGACAACCGTGATGACGACTTGTTCATCAAGGAGGATCTGCACATCTACGGCCACTACTATAGAGACGAACACCATAAAGATGTGTACACGGCAGGACCCAACGCCGCCGGCAAGACCAACCAGACCAGATACTCGTTCAAGGCCGGTTTCAAGCCAGGTGATGTCGTGAGAATCGAGGCGGAGGCCGATGACGGGGCCTACAAGGCCTATTCGGAATTGGTCGTTCCAAAGGCGCCGGAATTCAGCATAACCGACACTCTGCTCCAAAAGAATCAATATGGCGACAATATTTACCGGATCCGTGTCAAAGGCAAGGACATCACCGGTGAGGACAACTTCTACCGGATACTGTCCGGACGTTCAGTTATCGACAAAAAGATCAGGTACGCGAGTGAGCGTGAAGAGGCAATGACTTGGGAAGAGACCAAGGACTACAGTTTCATCCGCCTTGACAAAGGCAACGACCCGATACTGAACGATGGAGCCCCTGCCGAGGATCTCGACTTGGAAGGAGCTTCGGAGAACACTTTCAGAGTGTTTTCTGACAGACAGTTCTCCGACGGAACTTTCAACATCGGGTTCAACGTGAACGCCAATGAAATCATCTACGGGCTGCACGGACTCCTGAATTTCAACCGTATGGAATCAGAGACAACATTAAGCGTGACAATCCGTGGCATCACAAAGGATGAGTACTACTATCTGAAAGCGCTAAGCATCTACGACTATCTGGACGGAGACACAACACTGACAGAGCCCGTCTCCTTCCCTGACAATGTCGAGGGCGGAATCGGGCTCGTCAGCATAAGCACGGAAAGCGTAGCCTCAATCAAGTTCAAAAGGACGTACGACGTACCATCTTCATGGATTTACACTGAGTAATCCTTAAATATTCTTTAACGCTTACTGAACCTCCTTGATGATTTCCATACCTTTCCGGATGGCCTCCTCATTCTTAGGGATAAGATGATGGTGGCGCTCCGGGAGGGTTTTCCTCAAGGCTGCAAGAACGCTTTCGATCTTCACGACCGGACGGATCTTCAAAAGACCTCCAAGCACGATCATGTTGAACGTCTTGATGAGGTTCATCTCAGCCGCGGCATCCATGGCGTCGATCCTATAGACCTTGATGTCCTTCCTTGTCGGAGGCTCGGAAATTCCATAGCCGTCGTAGATGATGATTCCACCCGGCTTCACCTTCGGCTCGAACTTCTCCAGCGAAGGCTGGTTCAGAACAATCGCGATGTCGTAGCTGGAAAGAATCGGGGAGGAAACCGGATCATCACTGACAATCACGGTCACATTGGCGGTACCTCCACGCTGCTCCGGACCGTATGCCGGCATCCAGGTGACTTCCTTGCCTTCCATCAGACCGGCATAAGCCAGAATCTTTCCCATCGAGAGGACACCCTGTCCTCCGAATCCTGCAATAATTATCTCATCTGTCATAGCCTTGTCGATTTAAAGTTCTACGCCATTGTCCTTGAGGTCACCGAGATGATAGAAGGCAAACATATTCTCTTCCATCCACTTGTTGGCCTTCTCAGGACTCATCTTCCAACCTGAGTTGCAGGTGGAGACAACCTCGACGAGGTTGGAGCCCTTGCCCTGCATTGAATATTCAAACGCCTTTCTGATCGCCTTCTTCGTGCGGTTGATGGCAGCCACGGTGTGAACAGCCTGACGGGTCACGTAGCAGGTGCCATCAAGTGTGGCGGCGATCTCCGTGATCTTCAGCGGGTAGCCGTGAAGCGACACTTCCCTGCCGTAAGGACAGGTCGCTGTCTTCATCCCAAGAAGGGTCGTCGGAGCCATCTGCCCACCGGTCATTCCGTAGATAGCGTTGTTGATGAATATGATCGTGATGTTCTCGCCTCTGTTCAGGGCGTGAATCGTCTCGGCGGTTCCGATGCAGGCGAGGTCGCCGTCACCCTGATAGGTGAACACGAGCCTGTCCGGCCAAAGACGCTTCGTCGCGCTGGCAAGTGCCGGAGCCCTACCGTGGGCGGCCTCCTCCCAGTCAACATCTATATACTTGTAGGCAAACACGGCGCATCCCACCGGAGAGATGGCGATCGTCTTGTCCGTCATTCCCATCTCCTCGATCACTTCGGAGACTATCTTGTGCACAACTCCGTGGCTGCAACCTGGGCAGTAATGCATCGGAGTGTCGTTCAGCAAGGTAGGTTTCTTATAGACAACCTGTCCTTTCTCTATTATTTCTTCTCTTGTCATTGTGTCTTCAGATTTAGAACAGACGTTTGATCGCATCCACAACCTCGTCCGGATCAGGAATGATGCCTCCGAGACGTCCGAAATGCTGTACTGGGACCTTGCCCTCGACAGCGAGACGGATGTCCTCGACCATCTGGCCGGCGTTGATCTCCAGTGAGAGGATTCCCTTCACCTTTCCGGCGAGTTTCTGGACTTCCTTCGTAGGGAAAGGCCAGAGGGTGATCGGACGAAGGAGTCCGACCTTGATGCCCTGCGAACGGGCGATCTCGATGCTCTTCTTGGCGATACGGGCAGCGGAACCGAACGCCACAATGGCATATTCAGCGTCATCAAGAAGATACTCCTCGAAGCGGACTTCCCTTTCCTCGATCTCCTTGTACTTCTTCTGGATACGGAGATTGATGACCTCCATCTCCTCGGAGCGGAGCTCAAGGGAGGTGATGATGTTCGGTTTCCTTCCGCCGACACGGCCGGTGGTGGCCCAAGGGCATTCCTTGATGATCTCCTCCTCGGTGCGGCGCGGCTTGAACGGAGGAAGCACAACCTTCTCCATCATCTGGCCGATGGCACCGTCCGCAAGGATCATCGCAGGGTTGCGGTAACGGAACGCCAGTTCGAAGGAAAGATCCACGAAGTCAGCCATTTCCTGCACAGAGGCAGGGGCCAGCACGATGAGATGATAGTCTCCGTGACCGCCGCCCTTGCAGGCCTGGAAGTAGTCCGCCTGGCTCGGCTGGATGGTTCCGAGTCCGGGACCTCCGCGCATGACATCAACGACGAGCGCCGGAAGCTCAGCTCCCGCCATGTATGACAGACCTTCCTGCATCAAGCTGACGCCCGGGCTGGAGGATGAAGTCATCACCCTCTTGCCTGTGCAGGCTCCGCCATAGACCATGTTGATCGACGAGACCTCGCTCTCAGCCTGGAGGACAACCATACCGGTGGTCTCCCAAGGCTTCTCGGCGGCCAGAGTCTCAAGGACTTCTGACTGAGGGGTAATCGGATAGCCGAAATAGCCGTCACAACCGCAGCGGATGGCCGCGTGGGCAATGGCCTCATTGCCCTTCATCAATGTGATTTCCTGATCTGCCATAGCTTAGACTGTTTTAAGACGGTAAACGGTTATGCACCCGTCCGGGCAGACAGTGGCGCAGGACGCGCAGCCCGTGCAGGTGTCAGCAAGAACCTCGTGGGCGAAATTGTAGCCCTTACGGTTCACTTCCTTGGTCGTCAGAGCAAGGACATCGAGCGGACAGGCAACGACACAGAGATTGCAGCCCTTGCATCTCTCGGTGTCGACCACGGTCGCTCCTTTCATTTTAGCCATAATACCTTGTTGTTTATTGATTGTACATATCCTTGTTGTAGAAATCCAGGATCTCGTTCGCTATCGCATAGGCGTTGGCCGCCGGGCTTTCAGGATTTATCGCCATGGCCTCCAGATAATTGTTGATGGCCTTCTGCCAGTCCCCTTTCTTTCTGTGCGCGTTGCCCAGAAGATAGTAGGCCCGGTCGGAAGGCTCCGGAGCGGAGGTGATATATTCATCAAGCAGACGGATCGCTTCGTCAGTCCCGCCTTCCACAAGAATCTTTTCTATTGCCTCTAATCCGAGCATCGCCTAGTCGATGAACAGACACCAGTTGTGGGTGTCCTCCTCAAGTCCTTTCTGGATGCCGATGATGCGGTTGTAGAGTTTCTCGCTGACCGCTCCGCACTTGTCTCCGGAAGGGAACCTGTAGCGGCGTGACACGTCCTCACACTCCAAAGCCGGTTTATCATCGACATAGCAGATAGGAGTGATGACCACAGCCGTTCCGCAAGAGTTGACCTCATCGAACTCAGCCAGTTCTTCAACCTTTATAGGACGGACCTCGACATCCATTCCCATATCCGCAGCCACTGTACGAAGGCTGCTGTTTGTGATGGAAGGAAGCACGCTGCCGGAACGTGGAGTCACGTAAGTGTTACCCTTGATGCCGAAGAAGTTGGACGAACCGAATTCCTCGATGGTCGTCTTCGTGGCGGAATCAAGGAACAGAAGCTCACGGTAACCAGTGTTGTGGGCGATGTTATAAGCGTGAAGCGACTGCGCATAGTTTGCGCCGAGCTTGTAGCATCCAGAACCGAAAGTGGAGGCGCGGTCGTAGTTCCTCGAAATAACAGCGGTGCCAGGAGTCAGACTCTTCGCTCCTGAATATGTCCCCACAGGCGAGCACATCACGGCGAACATCACATCACGCGCCGAATGTATTCCCAACTGAGGATTTATTCCAATAAGGGCAGGACGCAGGTAGAGGGAGGCACCGCTCGCCTCGTAAGGCGGAAGATATTCAAGGTTCTCCTTCACGCACTGGACACACATATTGATGAACATCTCCTCTGATGGGTACGGCATGTCCAGATAGGTCGCGCTGTCAGCCATTCGCTTTGCATTGCGGTCAGGGCGGAAAAGCCGGATCCTGCCGTCAACCCCACGGAACGCCTTCAATCCCTCGAAGCAGGAAGGGGCGTAATGGAATATTCCCGCGAAGCTGCTGAGGCAGATGTTGAAGTCCTCCGTCACCGTAGGGGTCTCCCATTTTCCGTCAATGCAGCGGCTGTACACCAATGCCTTGGTCTGAGTGTAGCTGAAAGACAGCTTGCTCCAATCTATATTCTTCATCATTCGTATTAATTAATCTTCGATAATTCTGTACTTATTGTATGTATGAACCTTTGTCTGGCCGGAAAGGATCATGTAGCCGTTCTCGGCGAGGCTGTTGATCTCGTCCTCTCCCGGAAAGACCTCCACCGGAGCGATGAAGCCGATCTTCGCCTTGATGGCGTCCATCAGCATCTTGCTGTGTGCTATGCCTCCCGTCAGAAGAATGGCGTCGATCTTACCGTCAGCGGTAGCGGACATCGCCGCGATGTACTTGCAGATGTTCAAAACGTATGCCTTGAGGAAGGTTTGAGCCAGTTCATTGCCGTCATTGGCCATATTCTCGACATCCAGCATACTGTTTGTGCCGAAGTAAGCGACGGCACCGCCGCGTCCCACGAGCTTCTTCTGGATCTCCTCCTTGGTGTACTTTCCGCTGAAGCACATGTCGATAAGCTCGAACGGCGGGCAGCAGCCGGATCTCTCAGGAGTGATAGGGCCGTCTCCGCCAAGGCCGTGGTTGGTGTCGATCACCTTGCCGTTCCTGTGAAGAGAGATGGTCGCACCTCCGCCCATATGAGCGACAATCACGGTGACATCATTGGTCTTGTGGCCGTGCTCTCGCAAATACCTTCTGACTATCGCCCGTGAGTTAAGGGCGTGGAACAGGGTCTTTCTGGAGAACTCGGGGATGCCGCCCATCCTGCACTCCGGCAGCATCTCGTCAGCCATAGGTGGGTCGGCGATGTAGGCCACGCATTTTCCGAAACGTGGAGCCAACTTCTTTTCCTCACGGATTTCGTTGATTTCCTTGGCGACATCGTCAGCAAGAATAGCGCTGAGGTTGCAGGCGTGATCTCCGTCACGGCAGCTGTTCAGGACATCACGCATGTCCTGATTCACGTTATAGACTCCGGTGATGACCGGAACGATGAGGCCTCCACGAGCCATAACGATGTCCACATCCTCAAGCGGAATGCCTTTGGAGGCCATGAAATCCTTGATGGCCTGATGACGCATGTCCGCCTGATCCATCACGGACGGGTATTTGGCGACATCCTCGGCGGTGTGCTCAAGCTTGGTGTCAAACACTCTGACACCATCGGAAAAGTAGCCCAGCTTCGTGGTTGTGGACCCCGTGTTGATTATAAGAATGTTTCCCTTTTGAGGGACTTCTAATGAATTTGTCTTGTTATCCATCGGATGATAAGGCTTTATTACGACCATAAATATATTACATTTTTTCAATTAAGACAACAATTACATCAAATTTTATAACGTTTTACGCTGTTTTTAAATTATTTTAACAAAAATCAAACGTTTTAACATTCAAAAATATATTCATTTGCAATCCATGACATAAATGGTAGGCGGTAAAAGTCTCTGTTCTGAATATTCATCATAACGGATAATAATTGTAAATTTGCGGTAAAGGAGGAATTGAATATGAACTCATTCAGGGAACTTGCGCAGATGCGCAGAAGCCACAGGATCTACACAGGCGAGCCTGTGAGCGATGAATATGTAAGGACGATTCTCAGGGCGGCCCTTATGTCACCTACTGCCAAGGGACTCAGGAAATGGAGATTCGTGGTCACCGACAACAAGGAGAAGATAGAGGATTTGGCCGGCATCAGGACTGCCGGTTCACAGTTTCTGGCGGGCGCCCCGGTGGTGATCGCCGTGCTTGGAGAGCCCGGGGAGGAGGAAATGTGGGTTGAGGATTGCAGCATCGCCGCGGTTTCTATGCAATATCAGGCCGAAGATCTTGGACTGGGTTCCTGCTGGTGCCACATCAGAGGCAGGGAAAGCAAGGAGGCCGGGGTTACGGCGGAACAAAAGGTAAGGGCGATTCTGAATATTCCGGAAAAATATTCCGTTCTGTGCCTGATAGCCGTCGGACATCCCGCGGATGAACGCAAACCGCAGAACGAGGAAGCCCTCAAGTGGGATCAGGTCAGCTATGTTCATTGAACCGGTGGCCCGGTTCCGGTCGCCGTTCAAGACCAAGTTCGGGATTCCGAGGCAGGCGGGGTTGGTTCCTGAGCTGAAAGGCCGGATAGTGTTCGAGCCTCGGTTCCGGAGCGCTGACGCTGTGCGAGGGCTTGAAGGGTTTGAATATATCTGGCTGATCTGGGGGTTCTCCGGGAACAAGCCTCGGTCGGCTGCCGAGGCGACTTCCTCGGTCGCCGAGAGAGTGACATTCCAGGCGACCGTGAGGCCGCCGAGGCGTTCATCCGCTGGATTCGCGAGATGAACGCCCGAATGGGGATTCCCGAAAAAATTCCGCAGATCCGCACCGTCGATATCCCCGAAATGGCGCGCCACGCCGCCCGGGAGAGCAACCCGCTCTATCACGTGCCCGTGCTG